>JAOASV010000155.1:7616-10996 GCA_030158535.1 Sediminibacterium sp. | reverse complement strand
TAACACAGCCTGCCATATCCATCCAGTTAAAGAATTTTCAACAACAATTTGATTATCCTTTAATTGAAATCATTCAACGAAGAATACATGTTACTGCGCTTGGGAAAGAAATTGCACTAGCGGCAGAAAGTATCATTAGTGAGATTGATATTATCAATTACAGATCTCAAAATTTCAAAAATAATTTAGCAGGTCACTTGCGTATGTCAATTGTTTCAACCGGCAATTATATTATGCCTTATTTTTTATCTGATTTTTTAAAAAACAATGTCAATATCGATTTAACTATGGATGTTACAAATAAGTCAAAAGTGATTCAAAGTCTATTGGATAATGAAATTGATTTTGCACTTGTGTCTATTCTTCCTGATGATATTCAAGTCGAAAAATTCAATCTTATTCCAAATGAGCTTTATTTAGTAGGCAATAATGATGTTGCTTCAAATATAAAAATTGAAGAACAGCTTGCCTCAACTCCATTTATATTTAGAGAAAAGGGATCTGGTACTAGACAGGTTATGGAAAAATTTATTGCTAAAAATAAAATTAAGGTCAAAAAAAAGTTAGAGCTCACTTCAAATGAAGCGGTTAAACATGCAATTATTTCGGGTCTTGGTTATTCTATAATGCCACTCATAGGGATACGTAATGAAATTCAAAATGGGTTACTCAAAATTATTCCTATAAAAGGACTTCCACTAAAAACTACATGGCAGCTAATTTGGCTTAAAGAAAAACGGTTAACGCCAATAGCAGAATCTTATCTAAAATACCTAGAATTAGAAAAGAAAAATATCATAAATAAGTTTTCTTTGTAGATTTCTATTGCCAGCGCCCTCCCAGGTTTTTAAATAATCTTACGAGGCTTTGTTTGCTTCTTTTATGAAGCATTATAAGTTCGATATTGGTTTGTAATGCATTTTGTTGGCTCAAAAGCACATCGTAATAGGGTACTCTTGCTGCTTTGTATAAATCAAAGGAACTTTCAACTGCCTTATCAGAGGAGTTTGATTTGAGGGTAGTTAATTGTTTAATTTCTTCTAGATGGTCTATTTCTGTATAGTCGTTAACCACATCAACATAAGCATTTAAAATCGTTTGTTGATAGTTTAGCATAGCTTCAATTTGGTTGGTTTTAGCAGTATTGAATTGCGATTTTATAGCAGCTTTATTTACGAGCGGCGCCACTAAACTACCAATCGAATTATAGGCAATAGATTCTGGACTTCTAAAAAAGAAACTAGGGTTAAAGGCTTGAAGTCCATATCCTAGATTTATAGTAAAGGATGGATAAAATGCCGCTTTAGCAGCATTTAGATCAAATTTGCTAGCTATGATTTGAAGCGATGCTGCTTTAATATCTGGTCTATTTTCTAAAACAGTAGATGGAATCCCTTTTGAAAGGAATTGGCCTTGTATATATAAGCTAGCCCCGTTTCTTGCTATGGTTGTGGGATATCTCCCTAATAAAAAGTTGAGTCTATTTTCTTCTTTTCTAATGTTTTGTAGGATTTCCTTTTCAAGAATGGTTAGGGAGTAGTATTGAGCCGTAAACTGCTGTACGGCAAGTTCGTTCACCTTACCTGCTTCTTTTTGAGCTTTTATAAATGCTAATACCTCATTTTCTTTTTTAGCATTTTCTCTGGTTACAATAAGTTCATTGTCGAGTGCAAGAAGTTCGTAGTAGGATAGTGCTACATCAGCGGCCAAGCTGCTTACGACAAATTTATACCCTTCCTGACTAGCAAAAAATCTAGATAGTGCTGCTTTGTCTAAATTTTTTAACCGACCTCTTATATCTACTTCCCAAGTGCTTTGTAAGCCCAAATACATGTCCGGCAAATCGATAGGAACCATTTTACCTGAGGTCATTTCTGTGGCAATATTACCCGCGCCATCCATCGTATACAATCCAAATTTTCTAACAGAACCGCTGGTTGCTAGACTCAATTGAGGAAGCAAATTGCCTTTTGTAAACTGACGTTGACTGCGCGCAAGTTCAATTTTTTGATATGCTAATTGAAGCTCCTTATTATTTTGAATAGC
This sequence comes from Sediminibacterium sp., assembly GCA_030158535.1. Lineage (GTDB taxonomy): Bacteria > Bacteroidota > Bacteroidia > Chitinophagales > Chitinophagaceae > Sediminibacterium. Next base: position 8,950 of record JAOASV010000155.1, on the reverse strand, counting down.
TGTGTCAATCAAAGCTTTTAAAATAGGATCATTGATTACAACTTCCCATTGCAAGCTATCTTGTTTGGAATTCACTTCATTATCAAAAAACTTTGATGGCGTTATTATGGTATTTTTTAATTCTACAAGTGTAGAAGGTGTACTACATCCAATTAATAAAACAAATAAGCTAAGTATAAGTAAACGGTAACGTTGCATGATTATAATTATTTAGTAATTGGTAAATCCTGTTTTTTACGATGGCGTTTTGCTTCTAGTTTCGCAAAAACAACATACAGTCCAGGTATGATTAGTAGGCCAAATATGGTTCCAAATAGCATTCCGCCTGTTGCAGTTGCACCAATGGTTTTATTACCAATAGCACCAGCTCCGGTTGCAATTAGTAGTGGAATTAAACCTGCAACAAATGCAAAGGATGTCATTAAAATTGGACGCAGCCTTAGTTTAGCTGCCTCAATTGCTGCCTCTAATGGTGTTTTACCCTCTTTCTCTTTTAAGGCTGCAAATTCAACAATCAAAATTGCATTTTTACCAAGTAGTCCAATGAGCATGACAATGGCTATTTGCGCATAGATATTATTTTCTAATCCCATCATCAATAAAAACAGGAAGGCGCCAGCTGCTCCAGTAGGTAGTGAAAGAATAACTGGCATTGGAAGCCAGAAGCTTTCATATTGTGCAGATAATAGTAAATAAATAAATAGTAAACTAATTAAAAAGATGATAATTGATTCGCTGCCCTGATTGGCTTGGTCTTTAGAGGATCCCGCCCAATCAAAATCATAACCTTTGGGTAATTTAGCTTTTGCGGTTGCTTTAATGGCATCAATTGCTTGACCACTACTAAATTTCTTTTCTGGCTCACCATTAATAATCGCAGATGGATACATATTATACCGTGTAACTTGCTCTGGCCCATAAATTTTTTCGATAGTTGCAAATGTGGCAACAGGAACCATTTCTCCATTTGTGTTTTTTACTGTCAATTTCAAAACATCTTCGGGATGTGCTCTAAATTCAGGGGCGGCTTGCACCATAACCCTGTACAGCTGTCCAAATTTGATAAAGTTGGTTGCATAATCACTACCTAAATATGTTTGTAGCGTATTTAAGATATCTTCTACTACAATATTTTTTTGTGCAGCCTTTAAGTAGTCTATGTTTACCATGTACTGCGGGTATGAAGCATCAAATGAAGTAAACGTATTGGTAATTGCTTTGTCTTTATTGAGTTCTGCAACAAAGTCATTGGTTACTTTTTCGAAAGCCTTTAAATCTCCTTTTCCTGTTTTGTCTAACAGTCGGAGTTCAAAACCACTTGCATTACCATAGCC
>JAOASV010000155.1:0-7606 GCA_030158535.1 Sediminibacterium sp. | reverse complement strand
GCCTGGAACTGGCGGCGGCGTAAAAAATTCAATTTTCGCATCTTTAATATGACTTGTTTTTTCTCTGAGTATGGCAATAATTTGTTGATCAGAATATTTTCTTTGGTCCCAGTTTTTCAGACCAATTAAATTCATGCCAAAATTCGCACCCGTGCCATCTGTTAATACGTTAAAACCTGCTAGTGTAGAAACAGATGAAACCATGTCTAAACCATTGGCCACGCGTTGAATTTCGTCTACTACTTTTTCTGTTCTTTCAAGGGTAGCGCCTGAAGGAGTGGTAACGTTTACATATATCGTACCCTGGTCTTCGTTTGGAATAAATCCGCCTGGAATAATTTTACCAAGTAGTCCTGTCGAAACACTAAATGCAATTAAAATGCCAAAAATTAGTAAGCGTTTTGGAGAAATTATTGAGATAATTTTTTGGAATTTATTTTCGACACTATCATAACGCTTATTAAACCCATGTAAAAATTTTTCTAGCCAATTTTTTGGTGCATGCCCATGTTGGTAGGGTTTTAAAAGCATGACGCAAAGGGCAGGTGTTAATGTAAGAGCTACAACGCCTGATAATACAATGGCTACGGCCATAGTAAGTGAAAATTCTCTATAAAAAATTCCGGTAGGCCCAGGAATAAATGATACCGGTATAAACACCGCCGACATCACAAGCGTAATTGCAATGATGGCGCCAGTAATTTCTTGCATAGCTTCATCTGTTGCTTTTCCTGCGCTCATGTTAAATGTGGCCATCTTGTAGTGCACGGCTTCCACAACTACAATAGCATTATCTACTACTATCCCAATGGCAAGCACGAGGGCAAAGAGTGTAATTAAGTTTATTGAAAACCCAAATAACTGCATGAACAAAAAAGTACCAACAAGCGAAACGGGCACTGTTAAAGCGGGAATCAGGGTAGATCTCCAGTCTTGTAAGAAAATAAATACAACCAGTGATACGAGAATGAACGCTTCCAATAAGGTTTTATATACCACTTTCATGGAGGCGTTTAAGAAATTAGAGATATCGTAGCTAACAGTATAATCAATGTCTGCTGTGAAGCCCTCTTTGAGCTCGTCCATTCTCGTTTTGATATTTTTAATTACCTCATTTGCATTGGTGCCTGGTCTTTGTTTTAATAAGATGGCCGCAGAAGGCTTACCATTTTCTTTTGATATAACATCATATTCCTGTGAGCCTAATTCTACCTCAGCGATATCTTTTAATTTCAATACCTCGCCAGTTGCGGTACTTTTAACGATAATATTTTTGTATTGTTCTTCTGTATTAAATTTCCCGATGTATTTTAATACATATTGTAAGGATTGTACATTTTTTCCGGAGCTTTCACCCACTTTGCCTGGAGCAGCTTCAATATTTTGTTGTTGTAAACTTTCTATAACGTCTTGGCTAGATACATTGTAAGCAGTCATTTTAACCGGGTTCAACCAAACGCGCATAGAGTATTCACGCATACCCATAATATCTGCAAATCCTACACCTTCAATTCTTTTAAGTTCAGGAAGGATGTTGATATCGGCAAAATTGTACAAGAACTTTTCATCGATGGTTGAATCGTTACTCAATAAGTTAATATAGAGCAACATGCTGTTTTGTACCTTTTCAACAATAACACCTGCTTTTACAGCTTCTTGCGGTAGTTCATCTAGTGCAGAGGATACCCTGTTTTGAACGTTCACCGCTGCTAACTCAGGATCAGTGCCTGCTTTAAAAACAATTGAAATAACGCTGGTACCATCATTACCCGATACCGATGACATGTAAGACATACCCGGCACACCGTTGATTGCTCTTTCCAGCGGCGTTACAACCGCTTTAACGCAGGTTTCTGCATTTGCTCCTGTGTATTTAGTGGTGACGGTAACTTCTGGTGGCGCAATATTTGGAAACTGTGTAATGGGTAATTGCGTCATGGCAATAACGCCCAATAACAATATAAATATTGAAATAACAATGGATAATATGGGCCTATTTATAAAATTTAAATTCATTTTAATTTCTTTGTTTATTTCGAAAATGAAGGCATTTGAACGAGCTGTGACTTAATAATGTCACCTTCTTTAACAGATTGAATACCCTCTAAAATGATGGCATCTGTTTTTTCTAGGCCTATATCTAAAACAAAAAAATTAGATAACCTTACAACGGGATTAATTTTTTTAATACCCACTTTATTTTGTTTGTCTACGACGTAGACGTATATATTTCCTTGTACTTCAAATGTGGCTTTTTGTGGAATTAATATTGCATTTTTAAAATGGGAGGGCGCTAATATTTTACCACTAGATCCTTGTTTTAATAACCGGCTCTGATTTGGAAATTTTGCCCTAAATGCGATGTTTCCGGTTGAAGCATCAAATTCTGATTCGGTGGTTTCAATTACACCTTGTTGGGGGTATAGGGTATTGTTGGCTAAAACCAGTTTAACCTTGTTGTTTGATTTGTTATTGTCCTGTGCATATTCTAAATAATCTATTTCTGAAACGTTGTAATAAGCATATACAAATTCATTGTTTGAAATAGATGTTAGTAGGGCACCTTCATCTACTAGACTTCCTTTTTTAAATGGAATTCTATTGATAACGCCATTAAAAGGCGCTCTAATTTTAGTGAACTGAAAGTGAAGTGTAGCTTGCTCTTTTTCAACCTTTGCAGCACTTAATTTAGCTTTTTGAAGTGCTACTTTTGTGGCCCATAAATCAAGTTCAGATTTTGCAACAATATTTTTATCAAATAGCTTTTTTGTATTGTCGTATTCTATTTCGACACCTTTTAATTCAGCCTGCGCACTTTGTATAGTAGCTTCTGCTTTGTGTATTTGTTGCTCAAGTTCTTTACTGTTGAGTGCAAATAGAATTTGTCCAGTTTGTACTTTTTGACCCTCGTCTACATAGATTTCTTCAATAAAGCCTCTTACTTTATTTCTGATTTCAACGTTTTGTAAAGAATTAATGGTAGTAGCATATTCCCGTTCATAAGTCGTATCGGTAATGATTGGGTTAACGACTTGATACGATTTGATTTCGGGAGTAGGCGTATTTTCAGAACAGGACGTTAAAGTCAATAATAGTAGGATAGACAATGCAATCTTAGTCATTGATTAAAATTTACTTGAAGCAATAAAATAGTGATGAAAAGAGTTAGCAAGCAGCTAATAAACGCTAGGCGGTTTTGGGAGGAGGCGTATGTAACTCGGGCTGATACAATGAGGCAGCGGTATTATCTAGGGGGATAATTTTGAGTCCTTTTGTATTTGGATATACCGGATCCTTTTTAGCTATTTCAATGGCGTCAATAGACGTGGATTTTTCTATACCGTTATCTTCAGATTCGGTTGGTGCTTCTTCTTGATTGGTAGAAACTAGTTTTGTTATGGAAGTTGCTGCATCAAGGTAGGGTAGGACAATACCATTACTGAGCATTTGCATGCATAGTATCATGAGTACCATTTTTATCCAGTTGCTTGGTTGAGTGCTAGCCATTTGTGCCGCGAAATTAACAAGTTCTTATTATTAACAAACGAAGCTGCTAGAAGTTGACATATTTTAAGAAAATCTTTGGATTTAGATTTGGTATGTTAAATACGATTTAATTTTTTCAAATTAATTAAACTATTGGGAGCTCAGCATATTCAAATTGATCCAAAGGGTTGCTCGATGTTCTAAAACTTTTGTCTATAGTGTAGGCGCTCATGGACGATGCGTCATATGCGCTGGATGCGAGCTCCATTATTTTAGATTCAGATAAATTTGGCTGCAACCACTCGCCAGCCTGTGCTTCATTTAAAATGGTAGGCATTCTTTTTTTCTTGTTATGGATTTGTTCCATGAGGTTATTTGCTTTTGTGGTAACAATAGAAAAAGTATCCATGGTTTCGCCTGATTCTTTATCGGTCCAGGGCTGGTAAATGCCCGCCATGTAAAAAAGCGGCTGATCTTTGAGTGAAATAAAATATGGGTAAGCAATAACTTTTTTTGCACCTATTGGTTTGTAATGTCGCCATTCAAAAAATCCGGTAGAAGGCACAAGACATCTATATTGCAGGGCAGCTGGTTTAAATAATTTACTTTCTAATAAACGTTCAGAAGTGGCGTTGAGTGTGTTAAATTTTTCACGTCCAGCCTCGGCTTCTTTTAAAGTTTTAACCCATGGGGCAATGAGTTCCCAATGGGCATTTTCGATGGTAAAATCTTTGGTACTGCCTTTAATTATAGGCCAATTGCTATAGTTAAACCCACTTTGGAGGGGCTTATTTGTTGGCGCTAGTTTTTTGGTTGTTCCTTTAATGGATATATCCGCACCTGCTGGTGCTACAAGGCTGTTAAAATAACACATGTTTAAAGATACAAAACGGTACTATTCGAACTCTAAATCCGATAAGTATGATTCCCAGCTAGTTATGCTGTGAGTGTTTGGGTTGGTGTGCATGATTTTGATATTGTCTATCATAAAAACACACATGTCCTGTTTTTGTTTAACAGAATGGTTGATTTATTTTTTTATCTCAACTGTTGTACTTTTATAGCATGTCTATGAGGCGCTTACTAGCATTTATGGGTTTAATCCTTGTTGCATCTGCAGCTACCGGCCAAGTGCGTTTTCAAATGAAACCCATTGCTATACATGGCGTTAAAAAAAATGACAGTTTGCGAAATAGGCCCGTTCAAATACTTGCACCTAATAATTACGTAAAAGGGCTCCCCTTTTTTTGTAAACAAGAGTTTCAATTTGAAAAGCGCACAAAAGTGCCTTTCAGGTTTAGGCTGGGTAGTTTGGATTATGTAAACAAACTAGAAGGGAAAAAATAAACCATTAATACACTGCAAAATTTTGCATCATCGGATTTGCGGTAGAGGTTAATATTTTCAATCTTACACTGCTAGCTGTAATAGGCTTTTCTAATAGTCCAATGTATTTGTGGCCAATACAACTTCCTTCTTTGATAATTTTCCATTCGCCATTTATATTGGCTTCTACTACAAAAGAGCGAACGCGTTCTCCTTCTTGGATATTTTCTTGCAATACAATTTTGCTAAACACTTTTTGTGATGGAATATTAATGGTGTAATCTTTATTTTTAGTTGACCAATTTGCTATTGGTGTTTTAAATACTTTTTTAACGCTATCGCCCCACTCGGTAAGCCTTTGTACATCTACGTTTGGAATAAGGCCTCTATTGTCTGGTGTAATGCCAAGAATAAGCGTAGAATTATGTCCCACTGATCCGTAATACATGCTCATCATTTTATCTAATGGGTTTACATGATGGTCTTCGTTAGGGTTCCAGAACCAATCGTGGCCGCCTTTGTGTCCTCGAAGCGGCGCGTCACTCATGGCAGGCATCCAATATTTACCAGTGGGAGATCCTGTTTTTAAGAGTGCAAAATTATTGGCAAAAATGGTGTCTTGTCTAGCTGCATGTGAAAACACAAATGGAAATGTAGACCATGAAGGGTAGGGTACTGTTCCAGATTCGGAACCACCCCATCTAAAGTCTGCTTTTTGAGCGTTGTGGTAAAAGAGACAATTGGGTTGATATTTGGTGACTATGGGTAAAATGTTTGGTCCGTTTTTAGATGGATCATCGGCGCCACCATCAAACCATATCATAAATAAATTACCGTAGCGGGTGCAAAGTTCGGTTACCATCCCTTCACACATATTTTTATAAGCGGCTTGTCTGCGCTTTGCAAATTCACTTGTTCCTTCTACTTTAAAATCATGAATGCCTAAATATGAGTTCCATCTAATGCCCACATAAATCCCAGGCTCAATGCCATATTTACGACAAGAGTTTACAAAATCACGTACAATATCGCCCTTACCATTTTGAAATGTTAGCGCTTTCATACAATAGGGGTTTACATCACTTTGATATAGAGCAAATCCTGTTTCATGTGTAACGGTGAGCACTGCAAATTTTGCTCCACCTGCTTTAGCGGCTTGTATCCACTGATCGGTATTGAGTTTTGTAGGGTTAAATATATTGGCATTTGTAAACGGCGTAATTCTGTTTTGTGCCTGATTGTATGGAGTGCCCTGAAATACCGGTAAATCATAAGAAATAAGTACGCCAATTTCTGCTTTTTGCCAAGCAAGTTGTGCGGCAGATGGTTTAAGGATATCGCTTTGCGTGTTTTGAGCGGCTGCGCCACTAACGCTTACCACTATTGCAACAAAAATCCAATATTTTTTAAACATAGTTTTTGCTTATGGTCGTTTTCGAATTTTAAATACCCCTCTATTTTGAAAAACGTTGTTATCGGAACGCATAAATAATGTAAGGACAGAAGAACTGTTGGTACTTATTTGAGAAGTTCTATTGATGTAAAATGTTTGATGGTCTTTTTTAGTAAGATACGACTGCATGGTATTTTGATTTTCAAAATTTATGATTGCTGAATCTATGGATGTACCCGTTACAGCTACATCTGCTAAAAACTTTACTTCATACTGGCCTGGTGTTGTAATATACTTACTTAAATCTAGTGTAATCGTGTCTTTATTATTTTTAAATGTTTTAGTATCCCAGTTGCCACAAATAGCCCAGTCGTTGGTTTCGGTGGGTGCAGGGTTGTGGATGTAGCCATTTACATGGTATACTTTTAGAGATCGTATAAGCGGGGTATTTACATGTGCATCAATTGTGAGTTTTAGTTCCGTTACATTTTGAGTAGCAAAAGCATCAATTTTTTTACGACCCACCGATGATCCTTTGGTAATAACTTCCCACTTGTTATTTATTTTACCCTGTACAGTATAGTTTCTGATGCGGTGTCCATAACGGTAATCTTCTTCAATAACTATATGATTAACGGCGGTGGGTTTATCAAATGAAATAGTAAAAATGATCCCTTTTTTATTATTTAGTTGCTTTAGCGGATTAGAAAATCTTTGTTGAATGGTTTGGCCAAGTGCACGATATGAGTTTTTATCACCGTCTGTAATTTTACCGGTAGTATCCGGAGAGGCATTAAGTAGCATAACACCACCATAACCCGCCGATTTATAATACATATCGATTAGGTTTTGTAAAGACTTTCTCTTTTTTTCGTTGGTTGGATTCCAAAACCAATTATGATTATAAAGTGGTGCATCGGCTTCTAGTGGCGCCCAGGCATCTCCATTAGGATCGTCATTGTACTGGGTAGAAATACCGCTGTTAAGGTCTTTACTAGTTAAACTATTCCAGGCAGGGTAAGCAAGCATGCCAGACTCTGATCCAGGCCACCTAATGGAAGCTTTTTTACTCTGAAATATAACGGATTGGCTAGCGTGCTTTTCAAGAATATCGTCTATGTCTACAATGCAATTACCGTCAAACCAAACTTCTAGCATGGGTCCGTAATTGGTGAGCACTTCAGTGAGTTGTTGTCTAAAAACTTTATTGTAGGCTTCTTGCAAATCAGGATTTGTGGTTTTACCACCGCTACCAATACCAGCACCATATTTAACATCACCCGGATAAATATATACACCAAGATTAAGTCCATATTTTTTACAAGAAGCTGCAATGTCTGCTAATAGATCGCCTTTACCATTTTTCCAAGGAATATTTTTTACACTATACCCCGTGGTATT
>JAOASV010000154.1 GCA_030158535.1 Sediminibacterium sp. | reverse complement strand
GAACTGTAGTGTTTTTATTCCAACCCGCCGAAGAAGGTTCACCAGAAGGTGAAGAAGGTGGTGCACCCCTAATGATTAAACAAGGAGTATTAGAAAATCCAAAAGTAGACGTCGTATTTGGTATGCATATTAAGTCGGAAGTACCTGTTGGTGAAATTCAGTATAAGGCACAGGGCTTTATGGCTTCTTCAGATTGGATTAAAATTGTCGTGAATGGAAAAGGCGCACACGGCTCAAAACCTTGGACTGGCGTGGATCCTATTGCAGCATCTGCACAAATTATTCAAGGGCTACAAAATATTGTGAGTAGACAAATGGAACTTACCAAAGCACCGGTTGTAATTACCATTGGCGCTATTCATGGTGGCGTGCGTAACAACATTATTCCAGAGTCTTGTGAAATGATTGGCACCTTACGAACCCTAGACCCTGCCATGCAAAAAGAATTGCATGAGCGTATCAAAAACACCGTGCATCATATTGCAGCAAGCGCTGGCGCTACTGCAGATGTAACTATTAGTACTAAAACACTGGTTACCTATAACGATCCTGCCCTTGTAAAACTTACGGTTCCGTTTTTAGAAACAGCCGCCGGCAAAGGCAATGTAAAAGAAAGAGATTGGGATACGGGTGCCGAAGACTTTTCATTTTTTGGAGAAAAAACACCTGCATTTTTCTTTTACCTAGGTGCGATGCCAAAAGGAATGAAACCATCAGAAGCTTCTTTACACCATACACCTGAATTTTTTATTGACGAATCAGGATTTGATTTGGGCGTTAAAGCATTTTGCCAATTGGTGTTTGACTATGCGGGAACTAAAAAGTAGTTGATTACTGACGGGCTCCAAATAGTAAGCTTCCGATCCTAACCATCGTGCTACCAGATTTTATGGCAAGTGCATAATCGGCACTCATACCCATACTTAATACAGCTGTAGGTTGTAGATTAAAGTGATGCGTTGTAAACAGCTCGTGCAAGTAATTAAACTCAGAAGCAACTACATCCTGATCATCAGAAAATGATGCCATACCCATTAGGCCTCTAATATATACGTTGGGTAAATGTTTGGCAGCTTCTAGTGCAGCTGATAATTCGGGTGCGTCCATGCCAAATTTTGTTTCCTCTTTGGCAATATGTACTTGTAACAAACAATCGATTACTCGGTTATTTTTTAGGGCTTGCTTATTTATTTCTTGTAGTAATTTTAAACTATCTATCCCATGAATCAGGTGTACAAAGGGTGCAATGTATTTGACTTTATTACTTTGTAAATGACCAATAAAATGCCAGTTAATATTAGCAGGTAATACTGCTTGTTTTTCAACAAGTTCCTGCACATAATTTTCGCCAAAATCAAGTTGCCCTAATTTATAAAGCGCTTCAATATCGGAAGCAGGTTTAAGTTTACTCACCGCTACAAGGGTAACTGATGAATTTGCAAACTCCTGAATAATTTGATGGTATGCTTTTTCATTAACCGCCATAAAACCTGCTATTTATGCAAAGGTACACACAAGTGCTTATTTTCCCATAATAATGCTAGGTTGTAAGCAGGGCAACGGTATTCAAACTTTGCAAAAGCCAATTTACTAAGCGGGCGCTTTAATGGACTCGGAAGCATGGAGGCCATATTGGCAATAAAAAATGGATAGGTACTTTGTTCAATGGCAGCAGCATCAAACGCTTGCATTGCTTGAACATCACCAGCAATTCCTCCAAATTGCAAACGCGCCGATTGCAATAAAACGGTTTCGAGCGGGTCATTACTAATGGCAAGTAGCGAATCTGTATTATGTAACAAACTAGGTTTGAGCGCCATTAACGCCTCCAAATTTTGCTGCTTACCAGTTTTTAATAAGCGGGCAATATGGTATAAAATAACCGCAGGTTTTGCATAATGCGGCGCAATAAAATTACCCTTACGCATATGCCAGTTGTTTTGAATGGCTGTTGTAATCAGTTGTAACGAAGCCGAGTCTGAACCAGTCCATGGTAAATCATAAGCATTTACAAAACTGAGCACATTACATAGTACCGCCATGTCAAAATCGATAGGCATTTTTTTACCAAACCAAGTAGAGTATGCAGGTAAGGTTTGAAAAGCAGTAAGGGTATTTTTTACGGTTTTACCCTTTGTATTGACAAACAACTGCATGGTATCGTGTATGGCAGCTGCGCGCTCCCTAGAAACTTCCTGAGCCCACAATAAAATTACGGTGTCATCAAAATCGTCAGGTAAGGATTGTGATTTATCAAATTTATTAAGCCAGCCCGCATTTGGGAAAATTTGTGGGGTATCGGTACGCCAAAAATTATAGGTGTCTCTCCCCTGCTTATTTTTAAAAAGCCCTACTTGTGACAATGCATCTTTTGCTATTTGATTGATAACGCTTTGCTGATAAGGCGTACAATGCTTTTGGTACTTTTTAAGCGTAAGCACAATAAGACCGGTAAAAAAAACATTGGGGTCGTTTTTAATGTTATTTTTATTGTAAGCATATACCCTTGTGGACGGGAAAATCCCGGGAGGAAACCCTGTATTAGTTTGTTGTAGGGCTTGTATCTTTGTTAGCAACTGATAAGACCAAATGGTATCAGTGCTTGATTGCGCATTTCCACGCAAAGCAAGGGCACAAAAAACAACAAATAGTATCGGATGAACTCTTTTCATGAATGGGATAGCAATTTACAAGATTCAACCAATAAACCACCTACAAACCCCATACCAATATGTATGTAAGACTTTCAATTGTTGTTTACCCTAATTGGTTAGGCTGGGCAGGGTTTTTATCGATGGCGCTATTTAGATTTCCATTATGGTTATCTAGTGGCCTTAGATTTTGGAAATTGATGGGTACCGGCAAAAATGGAACTTTTGATAAAAATCCGGATTGGAATAGATGGGCGTTACTTGAAGTATATGACGCTCCTACCTCAACCCCAACTTTTATTACTGGGTGGTGGAAACTATTTAACGCCACTCAAACCATGTATGAATTAGAACCCATTGAAGGGCACGGACTATGGGATGGCAAACAAGTTTTTGGCGACCTTCCTAAAAATTCAGATTATGAAGGTAAAATAGCTGTGCTTACTAGAGCTACCATAAAATTATCGGGCCTAAAAAGATTTTGGGAACATGTAGATGCCATTGCAAATCAAATGGCAAGTGCTCCAGGTTTTATAACATCGGTGGGTATTGGTGAAGTTCCATTTATTAAACAAGCCACTTTTAGCATTTGGGAATCCAAAGAACTCATGCGCAGCTTTGCCTATAAACTTCCTTTACACAAAGAAGTAATCAAGAAAACCCATCAAGAAAAATGGTATTCCGAAGATATGTTTACAAGGTTTAAAGTGATTGAGAAGTAAATGTTGAAGGGATTAGCTTCGCTGAACCCTGAAGGGTGGCCTGCAAACTAAAAAGCTAAGCGATGGCTGCGCCATCGATTCTTTTTTTTATGGGTCCAATTTCGCTTGAACCTTTGGTTCAGACTCATTATTCCCATAAAAAAAAGCCAGCACATTGTGCTGGCTTTTTAGTCTGCGGAGAGAGAGGGATTCGAACCCCCGGACCTGTAACAGTCAACGGTTTTCAAGACCGCCGCATTCGACCGCTCTGCCATCTCTCCGCGGCAAAAGTACGGTTTGAAAAGCAGCAACCAAAAAAAAAGTAAAAAAAATCTGAAAGACCCTATTTTATTGACTTTGAGGGCGTTATTTTGGCAAATCTGGGAGTTTTTCGACCACAGAAAGGTCCGCGAGGTCTACATTTATGGGAAGTTGGCCTATCTGAACAATGGCTCTTTTACCCCTTATTTCCAGTACCGTTCCTACCTGATAATTCTTTTTAAGCTTCACCAAACTACCTACTACCACCTTGGCAGTGGTTTCTTTGTATTGTTTGTCAACCTTTTTAGCAAGCTTGTTAACCACCACTTGCTCTTTGCCCTTAAATAGTAAATGCTGAAGGTTTTTAACAACCTCGCTTTTATTTTCGGCCTTCTTATAATCCAAAACCACCTGTTTAAGTTTGCGCTCCATGTCTTTTAAATACACGAGTCTTTCTTCGGTGATTTGATTTTGTTGTTTTAAGAGTTCTACCTGCTGGCGGTGCTTTTCTTTATTAAGCACCAGTTCCATTTCTTTTTTGAGCTTTTCATTTTCACGCAGCATTTTATGAAGCTGTAATTTCTCTTTGTCTAAATGCTGTAAGTCCTGCTCTGTGCGGTTCAGTAATTTATCAAGCTTAAAATGATCTTCGTCTACTAATTTACGCGCTCTATTAATAAGTGCTTTAGGAAGGCCAATTCGTTCTGCAATAGCAAATGTATATGAGCTACCAGGCTTACCTATAATAAGCTTGTACATAGGAAGCAAATGCACTTCATCAAATTGCATAGCACCATTAATGATACCTTGCGTATGATTGGCCATTACTTTTAAATTGAGGTAGTGCGTGGTTACAACACCCAGTGCATGCTTGCGAGATAATTCTTCTAATATCACTTCTGCAAAAGCGCCCCCTAAATTTGGATCACTACCGCTTCCTAATTCATCAATAAAAAATAATGTTTTACCATTGGCCACTTCAATAAAGTGCTTCATGTGCATTAAGTGACTCGAATAGGTACTTAATTCAAATTCCAAATTTTGCGTGTCGCCAATATGTATAAAGAGTTGCTTAAAAATACCCATTTGAGAGTCCGGACTTACCGGCACCAAAAGCCCACTCTGCATCATCATTTGATTGAGGCCAATGGTTTTCATGGTAACCGTTTTACCTCCGGCATTAGGCCCACTAATAATTAAAATACGCTGCTGCGCATCTAATTTAATGTTAACAGGAATGGTATTTTTTCCTGCACCCTTATTGTATAAATATAAAAGCGGATGGTATGCATTAATAAGTTCGATATGCGCTTTATCAAGTAGCTCAGGTAAATTAGCATTCATGTCGATAGCTAATTTTGCCTTGGCTCTAATAAAATCAAATTCGCCAGCTATTTGTAAATAGGCTGATAATAGTGGCGCATACACAGACATGGTAGCAGTGAGTGCACGTAAAATGCGCTGCACTTCTTTGGCTTCTTCATGCTCTAATGCAAAAACTTCATTATTAAGTTCGATGGTTTCGTCGGGTTCAATAAATGCTGTTTTTCTACTATCACTTTCGCCGTGTAAAATTCCTTTTATTTGTCTTTTGTGTTCCGAAAAAACAGCCACTACCCTTCTACCATTGCTAAAACTTTCATCAATATCTGCAGTGTATCCAGCTTTGGCTAATTTTTGAATTACTTTTTCAAACATGCGCCTCAGCTCATTTCTGCGCTTGTATAAACTCAGTCTAATTTTTTGTAAATCGTCAGATGCATTGTCTTTAACAACTCCTTGTTCATCTAATACTGCATCAATACTTTCCTTGATATTTTTTTCGTAATACGCATCTACTAATACCTGCGCCATGGAACTAAATGCGGCGCGTTTTTCAGGATCAAACCATCTGAAAATATTTTCGGCATTGATGGTTAATTTTCTAATCAGCATCCACTGCTCACCGCCAAGTAATGCGCCAGGAATCCCCAATAATTTTAATTCTTTTTGTAAGTGATACGTAAAATCGTTTGGGAAATACTGCGCCTGTCTTAATAGCATTGCAAACTCGTGTGTTTGGCGCAGCTCTTTATGGATATAATCTTTGTGCGTATGGATGCGTAAATTGTTAGCACGCTCCTGAGCATACACAGTTTTACAATGCGCTTCTAAAAGTGCTTTTACCTTGTCAAACTCAAGTTGGTAAAGGGCGGTATCGGGGTATAAACGCATCATAGCTCAATAAACAGCCGCAAAGGTAAGCGAAGCGCGGTTAAACCTTTTACAAGATTTTATGTTTTAGTAATAATAGTGGATCAACTAATGATCCTTTATTTTTGACTACAAACAAAGCCTTATGCGTTTATTACTTGTAACCCTATTTGCGGCAACCTGCCTAAATGCATGTAGTCAACCCGTAAAAACTAAAACCAAACCAGCCATGAGTACCCCTTCAGACAAGCTTGAAACCATTTATTTAGGAGAAGGATGTTTTTGGTGTACCGAAGCATTTTTTCAGCGCGTTAACGGCGTTGTTAGTGTAGAAAGTGGCTACGGCGGTGGTTTTGTAGAAAGCCCTACTTATGAGCAGGTATGTGATAAAAATACCGGCCACGTAGAACTTGCAAAAGTGGTTTTTGATCCAGCAGTTGTAAGCATCGACGAAATACTTGAAATATTTTGGAAAACGCATGACCCAACCACACTTGACCAGCAAGGCAATGATATAGGCCCGCAATATAAGAGCGTGGTATATTATGTTACAGAAACACAAAAACAAATAGCACAAAAATACAAAGAGGCACTTGATAAAAGTGGTGCTTTTAGCGCACCTATCGTTACCACCATTGAGCCTTTCAAAAATTATTATCCTGCCGAAAACTACCACCAAAATTATTACAATAGCAATACCAATCAGGGTTATTGCCGCTTTGTAATTGCACCTAAATTAGAGAAGTTTGAAAAAGTGTTTAAGGCAAAACTAAAACACTAATTAGGAAGCTTGGCATGCCTTAGTTCCAATAAATTAAGGGCATTGGGTTTAAACCCTGTTATGTTTGGTTGCACCAAATGAATGGCCATATCATACCACATTGGAATGATGGGCGCTTCATTAATTACCAGCTGATCCATCGCCCTGTATAATTCGTACCGCACACTATCGCGTGTTTCTAATAGTGCTTTTTCGTACAGCACATCAAATTCGGCATTTTTAAAACGGGTATAATTGGGAGGCGCCGGATTTTTGCTATAAAACATCGCCATATAATTTTCTGCGTCGGGGTAATCGGCAATCCAACTAGCTCTAAAAAATAATGCCGCAGACTTAGCTGTTTGCTCTAACAATAAACTTTTTTGAATCACTTCTACCTGTACTGGAATCCCAACTTCTTCCATTTGTTTGGCAGCAAAAGATGCAACATCGGCGTAAATAGCAACCGTTAATAATTTAGTTGTTGGCAATCCTTTGCCACCCGGATAACCAGCAGCAGCAAGGAGTTCACGTGCTTTAGCCGGATTGTAGGTATAGCCTTTTACAAAATCAACATTGTTAGATGGAAGCCCCGCAGGTACAAATCCAGCCTGGGCCGGAATACCAATTGAATTGCGCATATACATCATCAACTGTTTTTTGTTGATGGCATAATTCATGGCCTGACGTATTAGTTTATTACTGGTAGCTGCACCTTTAGTAATTGGGTTATTATTATCCACTACAATTCCAAAATACTCAGTGTTCAAATAAGGATGTTTTAATAAATTAATTTTTCCTTCCCAGTCTTTTCGGAGCGTTCCGTTCTTGGTTAATATTTCATCTTTAAAAGATGCGTCAATATCATTTACAAAACTGAGCTTACCTTGTCTAAACTGTAAAAACTCGGTGGCTTTGTTATCAAAAAAATTAATTTTTACAGCGTCTATATAAGGTAGTTGTACCCCAGCCGTATCAACCTCCCAGTAATTTTTGTTTTTATGAAGTATCATCGCCTCTCCTTCATCCCAAGACTTGAGGGTAAATGGCCCAGTACCACAAGGATGCCTTCTAAAATCTTTACCATATTTTTCAACCACTTCTTTAGGCACCACACTACAATACTGCGTACTTAAAATACCCATAATTGGGTGAAACGGACGCTGCAACCTCAGTTCAAATGTAGAGTCGTTAATAACCACAAAAGGCATCATAGAATCTACCCTGCCATTAAAAATCCAAGCACCACTACTTGCCACCGTTTTATCTATAATTCTACCAAGGCTATAGGCCACGTCTGCGGCAACTAGTTTTCGACCAACGCCTCCATTAAACGCATCATCATTTGTAAAATAAACATTGGTTCGTAAATGAAAACGGTAGGTTTTACGGTCTTCACTTACCTCCCAAGATTTTGCCAGCGATGGTACAATATTTAAGTTACTATCAATTTCTACAAGGGTATTATAGATCTGGTGCACCGCCCACATGATAGATTGGTTTTTTGCAAAAGCCGGATCTAAGGTTGCAATACCAGTGGCCTCATTGTAACTAAATACATTTTTTGAAGTAGTAGTATTTTGGGAACAGGACGCTAATAAACAAAGCGCCAAACCCAATAAAACAATTAGTTTAGGCGTTTTAACAGCATTATATAGGGCGCTCTGGTGCATCTTGGCACCGAATATCCTATTTTTAAGCGATCAATAAAGAGGTTCACGTAAAAAAGTAGATAAAATAGTTCATGGGTAGCATTAGAAAACAAACCATCATTTCCAGCATTCTAGTGTATGTTGGGTTTGCTATTGGCTTTGTCAACAACTATTTTTTTACCAGAAACGGTTCTTTTACCCCGGCCGAATATGGTCTTACGCGCATCTTTACCGATTTTGCCCAAAACATGTTTGCTTTTGGATCTCTTGGTGTGGTGCCCATTATTTATAAGTTTTACCCCTATTATAAAGACAACCTTCAAGAAAAAGAAATTGACCTGATTACTTGGTCGTTTTTTTTATCCATTATAGGATTTGTTTTGGTACTTGCCTGCGGCGTTTATTTTGAACCCTATTTTATTGAAAAATACCAGGTTAAATCGCCACTGATTCTTGATTATTATTTTTGGATGTTCCCCTTTGCCATGGGTATGCTGTTTTTTTGTGTGCTTGAAAGTTTTAGTTGGGCACTTAATTTATCTGTGGTTTCTAACTTTTTAAAAGAAACCGGGCTAAGGCTCTTAACGGCCGTTTTAATTGCACTTTTTTATTTAAAAATCATAGAATTTAAAGTATTTATTTACTTGTTTTCTATTCAGTACATCATCCTGTTTTTTATATTACTCAGCTATTTAATAAAATCAGGCAAACTACATTTTCCAACCACCGTAAGCCGTGTTACCAAAAAGTTTTGGAAAAAAATGGTGTCTATTCAAGTACTTGTATTTGGAGGCGCACTCATTGCAGCCCTTGCTGCCACTATCGATAGCTTTTTAATTGCTGGTATGTTAGGCCTTACCGAAGTGGGTATTTTTGTTTGGGCGCAGTATGCAGCAGCACTGATTCAAGTGCCACAACGAAGCATTCAGGCTGTTTCTATTGGTGTATTATCTAAAGCTTGGAAGGATAAAAATTTCCCAGAAATCAACCGCATTTATGCGCGCTCTTGTATTAATTTATTAATTATGGCGCTCTTTATTTTTGGTAATATCTGGCTCAATGCCAAAGAAGGTATGATTGCGCTAAACATTCAAAAAGAATACCTGGATGGCCTTGGTGTCATATTTGTTTTAGGCATGGTGCGCATTATTGATGCAGGCACCGGACTTAATGCCATTGTTATTAATACCTCTACTTTTTGGCGTTTCGATTTCTATAGTGGCGTTGTTTTATTAGCATTAAGACTTCCACTCACGTATTACCTGATAAAAAATTATGGCATTATTGGTTCTGCCTTTGCCGAACTTTTTGCCTATGGCACGTACAACTTTATTAGGTTCGAATTTTTAAGGCGCAAATTTAACATGCAACCTTTTACGCGTAAAACAGCTTACACACTCCTATTGGGTACCGCTGCCTATGCTGTTACGTATTTTGCCTTTGATGGCATTACCGGATGGACGGGGATCTTATTAAAAGGCAGTTTGTTTTCGTTGCTCATGATTAGCGGTGTATTTTATTTAGACCTCACACCAGATGCACGCCAATTGTACGAAGGATGGAAACAAAAATGGTTACAAAAATAGTAACTTTGCAAAAATTATTCCAATGAAGGCAGGTATTTTAGGTGGTGGACAACTGGGTAGAATGCTTTTACAAGCAGCAGCAAATTACACGGTAGAAACTTTTGTTTTAGAAAACGATCCGCACTGCCCTGCCGCACATTTATGCCACAACTTTATACTTGGTGACATCACTAGTTTTGATGACGTATATGCTTTTGGTAAAAAAGTAGACGTATTAACCATCGAAATTGAAAATGTAAATATTGAAGCACTAGAAAAATTGGAAGCAGAAGGCGTAAAAGTTATTCCTAAACCTAGTGCCATTAAAATCATCAAAAACAAAATCAAGCAAAAAGGATTTTACCAAGTAAACGAAATCCCTACCTCCGATTTTGTAGTTACCCATACCAAAGAAAGCTTGCCACATCACCACGCATTTTTACCTGCCGTACATAAACTTGGTGAAGGTGGATATGATGGAAAAGGCGTTCAAATAATTAGAACCAAAGACGATTTTGAAAAAGGTTTTGATGCCCCTTCGGTACTAGAAAAAATGGTAGCCATCGATAAAGAACTTGCTATGATTGTGGCGATTGCTCAGGATGGTTCTGCAACCTTATACCCGCCTGCCGAAATGATTTTTGATCCTATATTAAACTTACTCGATTATCAAATTAGCCCAGCTATATTACCTGAAAAGGTTTCTTGGAAAGCGGAAGCCATTGCATTAAAACTTGTAAAAGCATTTAATAGCCCTGGACTTTTTGCGGTAGAATTATTTGTTACCAAAGACGAAGAAGTTTTTGTAAACGAAACGGCGCCACGTGTGCACAATAGTGGACACCATAGTATTGAAGCAAACTACTCGAGCCAGTACGATATGTTATGGCGCATCATGCTCAATTATCCACTTGGTAATCCAGACGCAATTTTACCTTCTGCCATCGTAAACATTTTAGGTGCTGAGGGACATATTGGCGAAGCAGTATACACCAACATTTCCGAGGTATTAAGTATGGACAATGTATTTGTGCATTTGTATGGTAAAAAGGAAACCAAGCCTGGCCGTAAAATGGGGCACGTAACCATTATGCACACAGACTATCAAGACCTTAGGTACAAGGCTAATAAAATAAAGCACACGTTAAAAGTGGAGGCAAAAAAGTAATTAGCGGATTTCTTTTTTAGAAGTTCCGTTGGCCATTTTTTTATTAATGTTTAAAGGCCTTGTATAACCAATACCC
>JAOASV010000153.1:7876-11073 GCA_030158535.1 Sediminibacterium sp. | reverse complement strand
AACCCCTTTACAAATTTGGATACTGTTTTGATGAAACCAAAATGTATAGTTGTATTGTAGAATGACATGGATTATTGCAAAATAAATAAATACGCCAAGGGGTATAACAGTAAGCCATGGCGATTTAAAGTACACAATAATGCCAGCTATAATGGATAGGGGTGTAACAAAAATGATTGTGTTGCGCCACTTGTAAGAAGCATCAATGCCGTTAGACGCTGCAACTTGTGAGGGCCAAACGTTCTGATAAATATGACTTATTTGCGTAAGTAAACGCTCCTGCATAATCGGGATTCTTATCCACTGATTAGGCGTATTTGATTTTTCGCTGGTCATAAAAAAGCGTAAAATTTGAATCCCTAATATGCGTTGGAATAAATTGTTTTTCCAACTAATTTGCTGAATGTTTTCTTTGATGAGGAGTTTTTTTTGTGTTTGTAAAAATCCCCACTGTGTTTCAAAACCTTTTTCTGAAATCTTTAGTTTCATATTGTAGAAGCGGATAAGCACTCGAATAAATGAAACAATAAAAGTGATAAGAAGTACTGTTACTGTAAAAGCAAGAATGATATTGGTGGTATAGGCAATTTTATCAGCCTCTTCATTTATTTTTTTTGCTGTATCGATGCCAAATAAATTTTTAACGTCATCAATTTTTGTAAGCAAATAGGTCAGTATCAGTAAAAATGTTTTGACATGGTTTTCTGATAAAGAAAGTTTAATGATATCCCAAAACCGAATGCCCAAAATCGTTTCTGGCTCAGGAGTAGTTATAGTTTCATCTGCTACTGGCGCTTTTTTTAATAGCTCCTGAAGGGCATAGGCTTTTTTTTCATCGATGGCTTTTATTTCTACTTCGGTGCCTTCGTCTCCGGCAGTTTCTATTTTTAATTCGCAGGTTTCTGTAAATCGGTTCAAATAGCCCTGCACAGCGTTTACGGATTGTATTTTATGAATGGGTATTGTAATTACCTTTTTAGTAAAGAGGCCTTTTAAAACAATAAGATCGTTTCCTTTTATAAATATTCTAAATCTTAAATACTGAATTATATAAGGGATCGATGCAACTACTATAAACCCAATGATGATTAGGATAAAATAGCCCATGCCTAAATGACCTATTCCTTTTTCTTTTCTTAAAAATTTTCCGCCAATAAAAATTAATAAAAACGCCCATGATTGGTTAATCACTTTTCCTATGATAAACAAAAATGCATATGGAGAAAGTTTTTGTGGCGTATACCAATCAAATTGCTTGTCTTGCATGTTCCTTTATTTTTTCGGCGTCTTCTAATGATAAACCATTAATGCTTATGTCTCTTTGATGGCTTGCTGCTGTCATAAAACGAAGGGATGCAAGATTGTACCTGCGGCCTACTGGCCCCGTTTTTAAAATGCAGTGTTGGACTTTGGCAAAAGGAACAATATGTGTGCTCTGAAACAGCCATCCCTTTTTAAAAATGATGTCTTTATCTCGCAAGGCCCAAGATCTGTTTTTAAATCCAATTTCTATAGAGGCTATAACGAGTGCGATACTGCTCACTAATACTAGCGTAGCTAAGGTAATGATCCAAACTTTGTGGAGATTATCGTTTACGATAAAAATGAGCACAGTAAGCGCTATGATGAACAAATAAGCAATAGCCCAGTTAAACCACAATACTTTTTTATACGCCGGCTCTACGCGTTGTAATGGGATTTCTTGATACTGCGG
Organism: Sediminibacterium sp.; assembly: GCA_030158535.1. Taxonomy (GTDB): domain Bacteria; phylum Bacteroidota; class Bacteroidia; order Chitinophagales; family Chitinophagaceae; genus Sediminibacterium. The sequence goes on along the minus strand of JAOASV010000153.1, from coordinate 9,359 downwards.
GATATCCGATGTGGGGATGAGTGGATTATTATATTCCATATATATGAAAATACAAAAACATCAATAACTAAATCGTATGTTTACACATTTCTCTGTAACATATTAAAGGGCTACATGTCTAAACTAGGGGTTGCTAATAAATTTGTTGATGTTTCAGACTATGGAAGGCCTGTAGCAAAATTGATTGCGGAAGCGCTTAAAAATACGCGCGTAACAGCCATTCATATTACCCTGCTATTTGGCGTTTCTGGTATATTGGCTATTGTTTATATGTTAAAGGCACAGTTTTGGCTGGCTGGCTTTTTTTTAATTTTAAAATCTATACTCGACGCCGCCGATGGTCAATTGGCTAGGGCTAAAAATGAGCCATCGTATAGTGGACGCTATTTAGATTCTATTTTAGATAGCCTTTTAAACCTTGCGCTTATTATTTCAATTGCGGTATATACTGGTACAAATACCTGGTTGGCGCTAGTTGCTTATATGTGTATGCAAACGCAGGGCACGGTGTATAATTACTACCATGTTATTTTTAGGCATACAACAGCAGGCGAAATTACCAGTCAAATTTTTGAAGATCAAGTGCCCACGGCTTATGTGGGTGAAAGCCAGACCAGCGTTAATGTATTATTTAAGCTGTTTAGGGTCTTGTACCGGGTATTTGATGATTTGGTATATAAACTAGATCCACGCGCCCAGCATGCAACCATTTTTCCTAAATGGTTTATGTTTTTGGTGTCGTTTTACGGTCTTGGGTTTCAGTTGCTACTAATGGCGGTTTTTATGGCTGCCGGATGGATTGGGATGATTATTCCATTTTTTATTGGTTATTCTATGCTGATTCCGGTGTTTGTTGGGGTTAGAAGGGTGTATTTGTTCTAATTTAGAACACATTTATGTTAGATTATCAAACAAATTGTACCTTTGTGCTTGGTTATTATTAAACCAGGCCGCCATGAACACAAAACTTTCTCAAAAGCAAATTGGTAAAAGAGTAGCTGAGTTACGTAAAGTAAAAGGGCTATCTCAGCAAGATTTATCTAAAACTGTAAAAATTTCTAGACCATCACTGGCTCAAATTGAGTTGGGCAATAGAAGTATTGACATACTTGAACTTCAGCAAATGTCTATGGTGTTAGGTTTTTCGTTGGATGATTTTATGTCCAAAAATTTTTCTGTAAAAGAGGAGGATTTAGGTGGAGCATCTAAAAAGGTAAAAAAAGTAGTAGAACGGACCTCTGTTCCTACACTGCAGGTTAATAAGTTTAAAAATGTGCTCTTGTATATACTTGAAAGGTGTGCAGGTAAACCCAATATTGGGGAAACAGTTTTATACAAGCTGCTCTATTTTTCTGACTTCAATTATTATGAACGTTACGAAGAGCATTTAACTGGCGCCAAGTATCGCAAACTGCCTTATGGCCCCGTTCCACAAAAACTTGATACCATAATCCTTCAAATGCTTGATCAAAAACAGTTACAG
>JAOASV010000153.1:0-7866 GCA_030158535.1 Sediminibacterium sp. | reverse complement strand
CTGCGAGATGTGTATAAGAGACAGAAAACAGTTACAGCGTGTTAAATCGGATTATCACGGTTATCAGCAAACAAGATATTTGCCCTTGATTAAAGCCAATTTAACCCTGTTAAAAGCTAGTGAAAAGGAAGTGATTGATCGAGTGATAGAACAAATGAGCGATTGGAGTGCAGCTGCCATTAGTAACTATTCTCATAAGGATATGCCATGGCAAGCAACAAAAGAAGGAGAAGAAATAAATTATGAACTGGCATTTTATAGAGAAGCGCCTTTTTCTGTTAGAAACTATGGGGATGAAATTGAAGCCCTATGAAATTTGAGGAGTTAGCTGAATTTAAATTGGATTTAAAAAGCTTAATTAAAAAATACAGAACCCTGCAGCAAGATTTAGTTGTTGTAAAAATGGTATTGCAAATATTACCTGATGAAAGGCCTCCATTTAGTTACCGAATAGATAATTTAGGCTTGAAAACCTGTATTATAAAAGTTAAAAAGATTGCTTGTAAAGCTTTAAAGGGAAGAGGTGTAAATTCTGGATTAAGATTGGTGTATGCGTATTTTCCTGACAAAAATGAAATTACATTTATAGAATTGTACCATAAGAACGATAAGCCAAATGAAGATAGAGGAAGGATTATTGCAAATTTTGAATAGATATTAAGCTGTCAAGGATTCCTTGACAACTCAATACAGTAAGGCGGTTTTATAAGGGAGTATTTCAAATTTTATGGTAATTTATCGGTTGGTTTTGACTATCTTAATAATATGCAAGTTATTTCAATCACGCAGTTAAGAGCTAACATCAAAAAGTATCTGGATGACATTTGTAAATCGTCAGATACTATTATTGTGACGCGCCAGACAGAAGAAGCGGTAGTTATTATTTCATTACATGAATATAACTCCTTAACAGAAAAAGGCCATTCGTTATCTAAAAACACGAAATTTTAATTTATAGTAATTTTTTGGGATTTGCTATAAACCCTGTATTTTCTATAATAACTATCATTTATAAATAAATATCTTTAATTACTATGATACATTGGAAAAACAACGAACAACCTCAGCCTCCTTATATTGCTTCTATATTTAATTACTACTTGTCAGATAATTTAGACGGATATGCAGCCTATGATGATTTGACATTAGAGCTTGCAAAGCAAATGCCTGGTTATTTGGGCTATGAAAGTTTTAAGCACGATGGAAGAGGGGCTTTTATTAGTTATTGGAAAGACATGGATGCCGTTCGTGCATGGGCGAGTGAACCACAACATATTGAAGCGAAAAAATTAGGGAAGTCACATTGGTATAAATACTATCATAGTGTTATCGCAGAAGTTAAAACGATGCATGTGCATGGAGGGTAGGGTTAGATTTGATCTTAAGAGTTAACAGGACTCTTTCTTTTTTTTAAAACCTTAGAAACTAATTTTTGAGTTTTAGCTTTGGAATTCTTGAAATATTCACTTAATTCTTTTTCCTCTTTAGCTGTTAGAGGCTTATCTCCACCAATAAAATCTACGTCTAATTCTATTTTTTTAGTTTTCATATGAATAGATTTTTAAAATATTTATTAATAAGAATTTGAGAAGCTTATTATAATATGGGCAAGTGAACAGCTATTCTAGTAAGTATCTCTTCAAAATCTGGCTGTCCATTATAATACAACTTTGAAGTGGATAAGTAACGACTTTTAAATGACTCCCTAATTTCAATTTCCTTCAATAGTAGAGCAGGGTGCTCATTAATAGGAATTAGATCGTCGGCACCTTTGATTCTTGCTTCTTTATGCGCTAAGTATTCAGGACTGCCTATGAATTTTTTAATTTCAGAATTGCCTAATAAACAATATACATCATAGTATTGACGCATAAAGTTTTTATCATTAGAAGCCCCTGGAATGTCTTTGTTGCGATATTTCCTTAGGATGGTTTGGAGTTTTTCGATCAATGTATATCCATGGTGATAACATTGAACGCCAATGGCTTTATTGTTGATGTAATTTCTGCTTTCATTTAATGAAACGAGGTGTTCCCATATCCATGACGATATATCTATGGGCTTATTGGGTGTCACTGTGTCAAAACCTGCTTCAAGTAAGATTCCATCTTTAAGTCCATCTATTGTTGGTGTATGGCTTTGATAATATAAGCGAATACCACCACTCCGGTATTTTTCGGTATCATCAAAATCATAATCCCTCGTAATTTCAATAATACCATTTATAGAAAGTGAATTTGCGAGCACGTCATAGAATTCTTTGCGTGCCGCTCTTACTTGAGGCTTGTCATCTTTACCTTCGGTGGATAAGCCAAAACTTGTACGAACGTGAATGTCTATGTCTTCCGAAAATCGATGAATTAATTCGTATCCTTTGGATAAGGAAGTTCCTCCTTTTAGTTCAAACTCAATTTCCTGTTTTTGCAAGGAATACAATGAATGCATAATCCAATAGTCTTTCTCAACCAATGTAATATCAATTCCTTTTTTGGAAGATACAATTGAGAGAAGGGCTTTGAATTCAGGGTCGTTATGAATAAAATCAAGCATGCTGGAGTACGTTTCGAACTATTGATTTTAAAGTTCGTTTTGTTTTGCCTGTTCCGTATTGTTGAGTAGCCTTCATTAAAGCATCAGTATTAAAACTACGTACATTATTTGGTAATTTATCTATAGCTTGAGTTTGGTCTTCTGCGAGGTTGTCTAAATTGTTTAATAAATCAACAAGCAAATATTCTCTTGAGATATTTTTAGGGAAAGAGGATTTTAGTTTAAATTCAAATGTCTTCCCATTAAGTTTGATTTCGCCTTTGCGCTTATGGTTGTAAACCCATGTTGTATTGTAAAGCTGTGTAAGGCCTAGTCCTAATGAATTGAAGGCATTTGGTGATACCAAAAGAAAATCTTCGTCCTTTAGAAAACGTTCTACTACTTGGTGATCATCAGGAGGAACAGCCCCAAATTTTGATTGCTTAGGCGCGTAGTACAAACCATGGTTAAGTTTTATCAATTTGCCATCTAAAGTGAGCTGCGCCAAATGCCTATCTATGGCCGTGGAATAGTATTCCAGGTCTGAACGGCGATAAACTTGACCTTGTTTGATATGTTGACGTAGTAAATTCATGGTTTGAAAGCAAAGGTAGAATGTTTTTTTTGAATTGCATGTAAAAAATGGTAAAATTCATGCATTTTTCTATTTTTATTGGGGTAAAGATTCAATATGGCAGGCCGTTGTTTGTCTTTTCTGCCCAAAGATTATTGTCTTCTGTAAATTGAATTAGACTCTTTGTTTCTTCTTTGTGCTGCTGTTGGTGTTTAGCCATTGAGCTTGTTCCTTGGCTTCTTTTACGGTAACTGCAGGTTGTTTGGGTTAGATCATTTAGCAGGCGCCCATTTAATTTCTTTTTTTAACTTAATAAGCATCTCTCTAAACTCCTTTAAGCCATCTATATCATGATTTTGATCGGTAATCTTCTTTTGTAGTCCATTATTATAAGTAATAGTATAATAATCAGAAGTTATATGTTCCCATTCTACTAATGGAACATAAAGTTCTTTCAGTTCAGTGTATTTTATTTGTTTTAATTTCTTGGTTAGATTTGAAAATTGGTTCTTTGTAATTATTCCGGAATAGGAACAAATAACAGTATTATTTTTGCTAGTAGGGCATTTTCCATTCCATTTTAATGTAACATCTCCATTTTCTTCAATTATAATAGTGTATAGTTCTTTTTCTAGTAAATCTTTATAATCATATCCAGGATTGCCACCTCTAGAAAAACTAATTTGATGTATAACGGTAGTATCTTTTAAAATATAATTATGATTTGCTTTACAAATGTTACAGAAGATTAAAAATAGAATTAGTAACTTTTTCATTATTTACATTTGAAGAATTTAGAAATTATTTCTTCAATTTTGACAATATCGTCTCTTGTTTGATTGAATTTACAATCTTTATTCCTGCCCTTGGGATTATAATATTTAAGCTCAATAATTTTATCTTTTGTTAATAATTTAAAAATTTCAGTGCGTTCATGAAAAGTTTCAGTATCACAAATATTAATTAATGAATTAATTTTAGAATCATCGATAAGGTTCCATAAATTATATTTTGTAATATCTTTCCAAATAGATTCATTTGCCAATTTTGTACCAACCGCTGATAAATAACTATTAATATTAGGTTTGGTCGTAATAAATTCAATATAATTAGAATCTAATTTTGAGCGAATCTTTGAATTGTATGGTGCTCTATCTCTAAAATTGATATATCTATTTAATGGTGAAGAATAACGGTAAAAATAAACTATACTATCTTTTTTTGAAATTATTAAATAATTAGGATAATAACCCCGATCAGCATATGAATAAAGAATTGAAGAATCAAAATCGTTTTGTATTATTTTTTCTAAAGGATTTTCAGCTGAAATGATTTTCTGTGAAAAGCCATTTGAACTTATATTCGATATTATAGCAAGTAGGATAATTCTTTTCATAAACTTAGTTTTGCTTTTTTGAAGTTACAAAATTTGTCCACTTTTAAAGCTTGGTATTTTGGGGTTTAGAATATCAATTATTTACGGACTGTAGCGAATAAGGTTTATTCTAAGAGTCTGAAAGTAACTTAAATCCATATTTTAAATTTGATATTCCCCATTTGTTAATTATTTTTAAGTATGTAAATCATCATATAGCAGTATGAAACCAAAACCAAGTCGGTATTCAAACAGGGGGGCAAAAGGAGGGTACAAAATCCTTCTTCTTCTCTTATTAGCAGCAGCATTGGTTTCATTTAGCGCAATTAAAACTTTTACCAATTTTTCAGGTAAATGGCATGCAGAAACTGCAAATACCTCTTTTGATCTTAAGTTAACCCAAATAAGGGGAAGGGTTTCTGGTTCTCATTGCGCTATACAACTGGGTGGCTCCAAAATGGACTGTGTTATTAAGGATAGTGATGTTACCATTACAGGTACTGCAAATAATTCAGCTTCAGTGCAAGTGACATTTATAAGTCAATTCTCTCAGAAGCCGGGTACGGCAACCATTACTAAAATCAATGATTCAACCATTGAGTGGAAAATACTAACTAAGCCTAATGGGGAATTTTATCTTCCTAGTCAAATGGTGTTAAAGAAGAAGTAGGGGGATAATTGCTATAATTCAGTAATAATACCTAGTCATTTAATTATTATGCTGTTTATTATTGTATTTAAATTAGGGTATAAAATTCATTTAAAAAAGTAATGACATTTAACAATCAAAAAAAGACAAATCAATATCTTAGATTTTTATTTGTTTAGATGTGCTAAGAAAAAATATTTTATTTTAAATTTTGAGCCCTTTAATTATAATAGTTAATTTATCAATTCTAATTCCAATTTTATTTTGGATGTTTAGAATTCGAGATATTGAAAATGTATATCACGTTTTTGCTATTTGCTTAATTTTCGGCGCAATACATGAAATCTTGCATCTTTTTTTTCTTCGAACGTATGTTTCAATAATACTGTCATCGATTTATCATTTTATTGAATCACAGTGTATTTTATACATTTTTTCAAGTTGGATTGGACTAAAAAAGATCTTTCGAAGACTATTGCATTTTCTTTTTTTTATTATACCAGCTACTGAATTTGTATATATATTAAATACAGGAAACTATGATATCTTTTGGATATATGTATTATCAATTATTATTCTAGTAATACTTGGTATTAAGATTTTGACTGGTGAAAAATTTAAAATTAATATTTCTCAGAAGCTTATTATAATCCCTGTAATTGTTTATTTTATTTATTATTCAATACTCGATATTTTAATGGCATTATTGTTCAATAAACAAACTCAACCGTTATTTATTAATCTTTATTATATCATAAATGTAATTAATTTCTTATCTTACATTTCATACTCCTTGGCATTTTTATGGGCACCGAAGAAAGAAAAATATTTATAGCATTTGTTATTGTATCGACTTTTATAGGGTTGGTGATTTTGTTTTTCTTTGTAAATCTATTAAAGCAACAGCGCAGGTATAGGCAGTTACAAAAAGAGAAGCTTAATTCAGAAATTAATGCTGCCGAAATGGAGCGCAATTTAATTGCCACCGAATTACACAATGATATTGGCCCTTACTTGTCGAGTGTTAAAATGCGACTAGATGTAATTGAGACCGCTCAATCCGAAGAATTAGATGCTTGCAAAGCAGCATTAGATAAATGTGTTCAGCAGGTGAGGGGTATGGCAAAAGCCATGGCTCCTTTATCTATTTTTGAGATCCCTTTTCAGGATGCTTTAAAAATGTATATTCAAGAAGTTAATGTACACGGTACGTTAAAAGTAGTATTAACTGAATTGGATATAGTACAATTAATACCCGATCAAATCAATCAAATTTATAGGATTTTACAAGAAATCATACAAAACACCATCAAGCATGCCCAGGCGTCAAGTTTACATATTGAAATTTCTAGAGAGGGGGTTAATACAATGTTAATCCGAACCTCCGACAATGGAGTGGGCTATGAATTGGAAAAAGTGCGAGCTGCCAATAAGTTAGGTATGGGATTATTGGGCATACAAAGCAGAATTGACTATTTGAATGGCTCAATAAGTAGTTTAGCCGAAAATAAATCAGGTACTAGGTATAATATTCGAATTCCCATTTTGAGTTAAATATTAACATGAATACTAATAAAAATATTACTGTAGTTATTGCAGATGATCACACATTTTTTAGGGAAGGATTGTCTAAAGTGCTACAAGCAAACAAAAAAATAGAAGTGCTGGCTCAGGCTACAAATGGGTTAGAGTTAATCGAATTTGCCAAGCAGTATACGCCAGATGTATTAATTGTAGATATTGCTATGCCACTTTTAGATGGTATTAAAGCCGTAAAAGAAATTACTCGTTTGGGGATTCGGTCTAAAGTGATTGCCTTGTCAATGCATACCGAAGATTCAATTATTTTACAAATGCTTGATGCTGGCGCTATGGGTTTTTTAGATAAGAATACCTCTAAAGAAGAGATGTATGAAGCTATAGATAGTGTTTTCATCCATAATAGCGTGTATTTTCCTGAATCTACAAATGCGTATATGATGGAACTGCTCATGTCTTCTACCTACAAGCCCTATCCACAAAAAGGGGTTGTGTTTACACCTAGAGAATTAGAAGTGATACAAATGATTTGTAAAGATTTTACTTCCAAAGAAATTGGAGCCAAACTTGATTTAAGCCCTCGCACCATCGATACCCACCGTGTTAGAATTATGGAAAAAATGAATGTTAAAAGTGTTGCCGGTCTGGTTGCATATGCCTACTCAAAGGGAATAATTTAAACCGTTGAAAGTCAATATCTTATTTTAATAATTAGGTATTTATACTGAACTATTCATGTATCTAGCTGTGTAAGTTTGTATCTAAACTTAACAAAATAAGAGTGTAATCCTTCTTTTTTGTTCAAATTAATTAATTTAAATCAAAAAATTATTTATGCGACTACTTGCATCAATTATTTTAATCATTTTTTCGTTTAGTAGTGTTTATTCTCAAGAACAATCGAATGTAAAATTTGGTAAAATAAACTCAGCCGATTTTAATGTTAGTTCACCATTAATTGACTCAAATACCAATGCAATTGTTATTGCGGATATTGGAAACACTCAATTTGTTGGAAATGACAAAGGCTGGTTTAGTCTAGAATTTAAACGTCACAAGAGAATCAAAATTTTAAATAATAAGGGGTTTGATGCGGCTAATTTTTCAATATTTTTATACTCTCAAAATTTTGATGTAGAAAAGCTAAAAGATTTTAAGGCACAAACCTATAACCTCGAAAATAATTCTATAGTTACCACC
>JAOASV010000152.1 GCA_030158535.1 Sediminibacterium sp. | reverse complement strand
TCTGGCATCAATCAAAAGCAATTGAATCATTACGCCAATATGTATAGAAAGCCTAAGCCAGAGCAAATGAAAAAAATTGTAGCCGCTTTTCATCATTTAGGGAGAGAATTGCTGGCTGTTGAATTGTAATTCGAACTGTTCGGAAATTCCGGATAGTTGAACTGTCAAGGAATCCTTGACAGTTAAAGTGGATAGTTTTTGAATTGTGTTTCCCAACTTATTAATCTTACCCAAAGCTTTTCAATAATCGCTTATGAATCAAAAAGTATAATTTTTGACCCCTATTTTTAAGACATAAGTCAAAAATTGCGTTTTCTGACTTATGTCTCTACATAAAACTAATTTTAGTTTATAAATTCATATATTTTGGTAGTAATACTATATAAAATATTAAAAATGTAAACAATATCAACATTTTAGTTTAAATTTATTATTAAAATGGTAGTATGATTACTGATAATAGAACAAAAATAAACCAATTATTGTCAACAATCCCGCAGGATGTTGTGCTTCAATCTTCATGGTTAATAAATGAGGGATACAGCCTTGAATTACAGAAATATTATCGAAATAGCGGATGGTTAAAGTCCTTCGGGAATGGGGCTATGTATCGTAGTAACAACCACCCTAGTTATGAAGGCGGTGTTTACGCATTACAAAAGCAATCAGGACTTTCAGTGCATCCTGGAGGTAGAACAGCGCTTGCACTTCAAGGTAAAGCACATTACATAGAATTGAATACTGTTCAAATATGGTTATTTGGTGGTGAAAAAGAAAAGCTACCTACCTGGTTTAGAAAGCATAAATGGGATCAAAATGTACATTATAAGGCAAGTTCATTTTTACCAAAGGAATTAGGGTTGACTGAATTCTCTTTTACTAGTTTTTCAATAAAAGTGTCTAGCCCAGCAAGGGCAATAATGGAGTGTTTATATTTAGCTCCTGAAAAATTTGATATCGTTGAATGCTATGAACTAATGGAAAATCTAAATGACATTCGTCCCTCAATAGTACAAGAATTGTTAGAAGCGTGTACATCCATAAAAGTAAAAAGGCTATTTTTATTCATGGCAGAGAAATTAAATCATAGTTGGTATAAACATTTAAATATCTCTAAAGTTGATTTAGGGAAAGGCAAAAGAAGTCTTGTAAAAGAGGGAGTCTATATATCAAAATATCAAATAACAGTGCCTAAAAAGCTTGTAAGTAATGAGCAATAATAAGTACCATAAACAAGTAGCTTTATTAATTAGCATTATTCCTGAAATTGCTTTAGAGCCTAGGTTTGCGCTGCATGGAGGCACTGCTATTAATTTGTTTGATCGTGATATGCCAAGACTATCGGTGGATATTGATCTTACTTATGTTCCAATTGAGGGCAGAGATGTCTCTTTTAAAAATATATCTGAAGCGTTAATAAAAATCAAGTCTAGTATTGAAAAACGTTTGCAGGGAAGTAGAGTAGAGCATAAAATGGAAATGCATAAATTATTAGTATCCCATAATGATGCAATGATTAAAATTGAAGTAAGCCAAATTGTTAGAGGTATTCTTGGTGCAGTTACAGAAAAGATACTTTGTAAAAAAGCCCAAGAAAAATTTGACACTTTCAGTTCAATAAATATTGTTCCTAATGGACAATTGTATGGCGGAAAAGTTTGCGCTGCTATGGATAGGCAACATCCTCGTGATATTTTTGATGTAAAACAACTTCTGCAAAATCAAGGATTTACTAAGGAGATCAAAGAAGGCTTCTTATTTAGATTGCTTAGCGCTGATCGCTCAATACAAGATGTACTATTCCCAAATTTACAAGACCAGCGATTGGCAATGACTAATCAATTTGCTGGTATGTCAGAGGAGCAGTTTTCCTATGAAGAATATGAATATGTAAGAGAGACGATGGTTAACACAGTGCAAGCCTCAATAACTGAGGAAGATAAATTATGTATACTTGGCTTTAAAAACTGTACACCCGATTGGTCAATCTATAACTTCGAGGCATATCCTTCTATCAAATGGAAGCTGCAAAATTTGGAGATAATAAAAACTACCAATCCTTTAAAGCATGAAGCGCTTTATGATAGTTTAAAAAAGAAATTAAATTCAAACAAATAGTAGGGACTGTCAATGCTTCGCATTGTCTTCCCAATCCATTGGCCTTACCCAAAGCCTTCGGGACTGTCAACTCACTTTGTTCGCCGACTTCCTCGGCATTTGGATTAACCCAAAGCCTTTCAAAATCAAACTTCGTTTGCTTTTGGCTTTTTTAACGCTCATCTTTAGGAAATCGGGATTGCCGGCTTCGTTTCACTCCGCCGTCTTCCCAATCCATTGGCCTTACCCAAAGCCTTTCAAACAAACACTGCGTGTTCGTTTGGCTTTTTTAACGCTCACATGCTTTCAAGAGCGAGCTCTTGTCGCCTGTTCGCATTAAAAAAGCCTCTCATTTGCATGAGAGGCTTTGTAGCCGGTACGGGAA
>JAOASV010000151.1 GCA_030158535.1 Sediminibacterium sp. | reverse complement strand
GTCCAATACTCATTAATTTGATACCATATTTTTCGAGCGGTACAATGTATCCTTTACCATCAATATCTTTCATGAGCGGACGTGCACCACGCACACCAAACATAATAGGCACACTAGGTCCATAAATATCTGCATCCATAAGACCCACACTAGCGCCACCTTCTGCAAGGGCAAGTGCAATATTTGCAGACACGGTACTTTTTCCGACGCCACCTTTACCACTTACCACCGCGATGATATTTTTAACACCGCTTAATATTTGTAAATTTTCTTTTCTAGTTGAAGTGGTATTGGCTGTAAAGTTTACCTGAACATTTGCTTCTTTATTGACAAGCAGTTTAACTGCATTTTCACTCGCCGTGCGCATCATATCTTTCATGGGGCAAGCAGGCGTTGTAAGAACGATGGTAAAACTTACATCGTTGCCATTAATTTGCACGTCTTTCACCATATTTAAGGTTACTAGATCTTTTCCTAAATCAGGCTCTTGTACATTACTAAGGGCCTTTAAAATCGCTTCTTCGGTCATGGTCACGCAAGTTTTTGTTAAAATAAGGTAGAAGTGTGCAAAGTTAATTGCTGTAGCCCTTACTTTGCCATAAACAAGCCCATTTATTGACTTTTTATTGTCAAAACCATTCGTATTTTTGAGCCGATGAATAAAATGCTACGCATCCTTCTTATTGCCATTGCCTTTTGTAGCCTAAATAAGGCCAAGGCCCAAAATACAGCCTACAGAGACTCTGTTGTGCAACTGTATGGGGTAGTTATGACTGCCGATAGTTTAAGAGGCATCCCTTCTGCTAGTATTATTGTTGAAGGAAAAGGAAGAGGTACCATTACCAGCCCCGATGGGGTTTTTTCTATTGCCGTTTTAAAAGGCGATAAAATCACTTTCTCTTGCGTTGGATTTAAAGATAGACGCATTGATATTCCAGCCAATCTCCCAGAAAATCAGTACAGTGTTATTCAACTCATGGTAAGTGATACCGTTTATTTACCCGCTACCATTTTAAAACCAAGACCCACACGTGAGCAGTTTGAAAGAGACTTTGTAAACAACAAAGTAAATGATGACATGTACGAAGTGGCTAGAAAAAATACCGACGAAGCGCGCAATAGAATTTTACTCAACTCTTTACCATCGGATGGTAGAGAAGCTGTAAATTATCAATTACGTCAGCAAGCCAATAAATATTATTATGCTGGACAAATTCCACCAATGAATATTTTAAATCCAGCGGCTTGGGCAGATTTTATTAAGTCGTGGAAGCGTGGCGATTATAAGCGAAAAAAATAGTGTTATGTCAACTATAAAAAATGTTACCGTTGTTGGTGCAGGCACCATGGGTAATGGTATTGCACAAGTATTTGCAACCCATGGATTTACTGTAACCCTATTAGATACTAGTAGTGCTCAATTAGAAAAAGCCCTTGCTACTATTCATAAAAATTTAGACCGTTTGGTAACCAAAGAAACCATTACGGCTGCGCAAAAAGAAACAGCGCTTGCACACCTTACAACCAGCACAACGCTTGCTACCGCTGTATCCAACGCCGATTTAGTAGTGGAGGCAGCTACCGAAAACAAAGTCATCAAACTTTCTATTTTTGAGGCGCTCGACGCAGCTGCGCCAGCGCATGCTATTTTAGCAAGCAATACTTCATCGATTTCTATTTCTGAAATCGCAAGTGTTACCAAAAGACCCGCACAAGTTATAGGTATGCATTTTATGAACCCAGTTCCTATTATGAAACTGGTAGAAATTATCAATGGAAAAGAGACGAGTGAAGATACTACCAATACCGTGGTTGCCTTAAGCACCACTTTATTAAAAGTACCATGCGTGGTTAATGATTTTCCAGGTTTTATTGCCAATAGGATTTTAATGCCTATGATTAACGAAGCGATTTATGCACTTCATCAAGGTGTTGCTACCAAAGAATCGATAGACACCATCATGAAACTTGGCATGGCGCATCCGATGGGACCACTGCAACTCGCCGATTTTATTGGTCTTGATGTATGCCTTAGTATTTTAGATGTTTTATACGAAGGATTTAAAGAAGAAAAATACGCTCCTTGTCCATTACTTGTAAGTATGGTTTCAGATAAAAAACTAGGCGTAAAATCAGGCGCAGGGTTTTATACCTACGGTGTGTAAGTCTTTGAATTTATACAATACTTCTTCAAGCCTTGCTTTAGGTATACCTATGCGGAGGTTACAAAAAAGTTGCATGGACTGTTCCGATACCGAACATCCGTATTGCTTTACAACATTCATTACATCTCCCATTTGTGTATAGTCGAAAGAAAGCTCGTAATAACACTCAATTGTTTTTTGTACAAACGGCGTTAATTGTAATGCCATAGAGGCCGCCGATTTATATGCATTTATTAGCCCAGGAACACCCAGTAAAGTCCCTCCAAAATAGCGCACTACAAGAATGGCCGTATTGGTTACGCCACTACTATCAATTTGCCCATGTATAGGCC
>JAOASV010000150.1 GCA_030158535.1 Sediminibacterium sp. | reverse complement strand
GGCCAATTCAGGTCAACACAAAAAACAGTCGCAGCATGTTTGATCAAATAGATTCGATTACTTTACTCTTCTTGTGTACCGCTGCATTTGGTGCAGGTTTTGTAGACGCGATTGTTGGTGGCGGTGGGCTTATTCAAACGCCTACTGCACTTATATTAATGCCTAATTTACCCGTAGCGACTGTTATAGGCTCTTTAAAAATCCCTGCATTTAGTGGCACTTTTTTTGCGGCCAAACAATACATCAAAAAAGTAAAAATTGATTGGAAGCAAATGGCCCTCATGTGTACCGTTGCCTTTTCATTTGCATTTTTAGGATCTGAGCTATTAAGTAAAATGGGTAACACACACATGAAACCTATTTTATTTTGTGTTCTCATTGTTGTGGCGATATACACGTATACCAAAAAAAGTTTTGGGCAATCGCAATCAAAAAGTCTTTCTAATAAATCGCTTTTAGTCCGCAGTTTACTATTAAGCGCCACTGTAGGTTTTTATGATGGATTTATTGGACCTGGTACTGGGAGTTTTTTAGTACTTGGTTTTATTGCTCTACTCGGATATGATTTCTTACAAGCCAGCGCGCATGCTAAAATGGTCAATTTGTCCACCAATTTTGGATCTATTGTACTCTTTTTTATAAAGGGCACCATTATTTGGGGTGTTGCCATTCCTATGGCAATTTGCAACGCGGTTGGGGGGCTATTAGGCGCTAAACTGGCCATTGCAAAGGGCAACCAATTTATCCGCGTCTTCTTTTTACTCGTTATTTGTGCTACTATTTTAAGATTTGGCTACGACGTGTTTTTCAAATAAGGGTTCTTAACTTTTTTTTAGGCCATTAAGGTGGATTACTCCCCCTAATAAGCGTTAATTTTCAACATTCAATTGAATTGACACCTTAACCCGTAGCTTTATAAGCTTAATACCTATTTACATGACCATTGGGTTTGAAAAAGAAAAAAACATTAAAGCAGGACTTATAACAGCCGTTATTTGTTTGTTGCTTTTTTGCATTTTCTTTTTTTTGACTTGGGAACTGCCTCAAATTCCAACGCCTAGTTTTGGCGAAGGCATTGAAGTTAATTTAGGTAATTCAGAAACTGGCTTGGGCACCGAACCACCTCAAGTACCCGGTGAAGCGGCCACTGAAACAGACAATTCCAAAACAACACCGCCGGCTCAGGTTGAAGCAAGTAAACCCATTCAAACCGATGCCAACGAAACAAATGAGGCAGCAGCCGTTGCTACAAAAACGGTAAAAAAAGAAGCGGTTACAACACCTCCTGTTCCTAACCCACCAAAACCTAAAGCAGTATTTGGTGGTGGATCTAGTACTACTACAAGTGGCAACAACGCCGATAGTTACAATGGAAAAACGGACCAAGGTATTGCGGGCGGAAAGGGTGATCAAGGAAAAACAAATGGAAATCCTAATTCAGATAGCTACACCGGTAATGGTGGCAATGGCACAGGTGGACCTGCAGGTGCAGGCGGAGGTGTTAGCATTAGAAGTGGACTAGATGGTAGACGCATTGCAAAGCTTCCAAGTTTTGAAGATGATTTTAATGAAAATGCAAAAGTGGCGGTAGATATTGTAGTGAATGATAATGGACAAGTTATAAGTGCTGCTGTAAACCCCAGAGGAACAACTACCACAAACGCTGGCATCCGAAATATTGCCATCAAAAAAGCAAAAATGCTCCGCTTAAATGCAGGCACTGATCCCGAACAAAAAGGAACGATTGTATTTAGTTTTAAGATTCACGAGTAAATGAATTACGAACACACACTTGAGTATTTATTTACACAACTTCCTATGTTTAGTCGTGTTGGTGCAGCTGCTTACAAAGCTGATTTAACCAATACTGTTGCACTTTGTGAGGCACTTGGCAATCCGCAGCATCAATTTAAATCCATCCATATTGCAGGCACCAATGGCAAGGGTTCTACTAGTCATATGCTAGCTTCTGTACTTCAAACTGCAGGGTATAAAACGGGGCTTTATACTTCACCTCACCTGGTAGATTTTAGAGAAAGAATTAAAATTGATGGCATCTATTGTTCCAAAGCTTTTGTTGTTGATTTTACAGAAAAAATAAAGCCACTTATTGAGGCCATTCAGCCTTCGTTTTTTGAAATAACCGTTGCCATGGCATTCAGTTATTTTGCGGAGCAAAAAGTGGACATTGCTGTTATTGAAGTTGGTCTTGGCGGACGCTTAGATAGCACTAATATTATCACACCTGAAGTTTCTGTTATAACCAATATAGGTCTTGATCATACCCAGTTTTTAGGAAATACCATACCTGAAATTGCTAGCGAAAAAGCAGGCATCATTAAAAAAGATGTCCCTTGTGTTATTAGTGAATACACACCTGATACTAGGCCCGTTTTTGATGCTGCGGCAAGCCCTACAAGCATCACTTATGCACCGGGTGTATATAGCATTCAGGGCACCAAATATGCACACGATTATTTACAAGTTAATCTTGTAAAT
>JAOASV010000149.1 GCA_030158535.1 Sediminibacterium sp. | reverse complement strand
TTAGGGTCTTTATTGATTATTGTCCCTTTCCGGCGTTATATATTTATAATTTCATTAATTAGATGTAAATTTTTATACGTCAGCACCGCACCAGACATAGAATTTATACTCTCCGCAATCATTTCTCGCTTCTCCGAATCATCCCATACCTGCTGCAAAGGACGCATATCAACTTTTACAAAAAACAAACAAATACTGCCATCAACCCCTACTGTTGTTTGGGTTTCGGTTCTAAAATAAAGATCGTTTATTGATTGTGGTACCGGTTTAGTATAACTAGGCAATTGACTTAACGAAGGTAAAGATGTTAATGTCCAAACATACCTTCTAAACATGGCATCTTTTTTTGAAATAAGTGCAGACACTTTTTCACTAGACCTGCGTAAAGTTTCGCCATCTCCTACCGGTAAGTGCATGTCAAAAAAAGAAAGCCCTAATTTTTGTGCCGGATAAAATCCACTCGGGAAACAAAATCCAATAGATTGTAAATAACCGTCTTTTAAAATAGCTACATCTTCTTCTAACTGTGCGCAAATTTGTGGTAACGATACATTCAAATCAAATCCGCAAAAAGCATTTAAGTGATGTAAATAATTGTCACTAATACTTACACAAATTTGATGCTCATTTAATGCAAGCTCTTTCTTTTTTTCTGATAGATATACAGGATCCGGATGCACATTAAATGCAGGTCCTTCATATTTTACAATATCAGGTCCAACTGTGTACGGAACTTTTACTGGAAATATCATTTGAAAATTAAAATATCTTTTACAACTGCGGCTCCCTGCTTTTCTTTTTTTATAAAGCCTCTATACATGCCTTCGGTACAAAAAGGAAGTGCAATGTTTCCATTTTTATCTACCGCAATAAGTCCACCATCGCCACCCAGCGCAGGAAGCTCTTTCATAACAAGGGTTTCAGAAGCTAGTGCTAAACTTTGTCCACCAAATTCCATCCGGTCGCTAATACTTTTTGCCATTACAAGTCGTAAAAAATATTCACCCCAACCCGTGCAACTAATAGCCACGGTGTTATTGTTTGCATAGGTTCCGCTTCCAATGATTGGCGCGTCACCAATTCTACCCCACTTTTTATTGGTCATGCCGCCGGTGCTTGTAGCGGCAGCTAAATTACCATGCACATCTAGCGCTACCGCACCAACGGTTCCATACTTGTCTTTACGGCGCTGCTCATCAAGCTCAACAGCATAAGCAGTTTGACCAGCCTTTTTTAACGCATCTAGGGAATCCCTTTGTTTTGCACGCTGCAACCCTTTCCATCTTTCTGGTGTATAAAAATAAGATGGGTCTACCATTTCAATTCCTTGCGCGGCAGCAAATGCTTCAGCTCCTCTTCCACTTAACAAAACATGTTCTGATTTTTCCATTACAGCCCTTGCAGCAGTAATTGGATTTTTGATGGTTCTTACGCCAGCAATAGAACCTGCTGCCAATGTTTTCCCATCCATAATGGCTGCGTCAAGTTCATTGATACCTTCATTAGTAAATACAGCGCCTTTACCTGCATTAAATAGCGGATTGTTTTCTAACACTTTAACAGTTGCTTCAACGGCGTCTAATGCGTTTCCACCTTTTTCCAAAATTGCATAACCCACTTGCAGCGCACTATCTAGTCCACTTTTATATTTTGCCTCAAGTGCAGGTGTAAACTGGCTTTTATTGAGTGTGCCAGCGCCCCCATGAATCACCAATACATATTTACCGGTATATGATGTGGTAGTTGTTTGTTGTGCAAACAATGTGACTGAGCAAACAGTCATTATAATACATAAGAGTGTACGCATAACTAGTATTTGAAGCAATTTAATATAATCTGAGGATTTTATTACCTTTAAATCAATGAAGAAGCCAGCTTCGATATTTTATGTTTGGGTAGGCATTTGCTGGCTAATTATAAACAGCTGCGCCAAAGACTTGTCTTACGAAGATGGTGGCACCCCAAAAACTGCGCCCGTTGCAGTAGCAGGCAAAGACCTGTCCATTGTATTACCCCAAGACTCGGCTTATTTAGACGGCAGTGGATCTTATGATCACAATGGCAGCATTACCCATTTTGCCTGGACAAAATTAAGTGGCCCAGTATCTTGTACGATTTTAACGACAAGCTCAAAAACAACATGGATTAAAAAATTAACAGAAGGCAGTTATGTTTTTGAATTAACGGTTACCAATAATTTTAAACTAACTGCAAAAGACACGCTCACTGTTTATGTAGATAAAACAAAAATTGCGAGGCCTCCTATTGCAGAAGCAGGACCAGATCAAATCATTCAACTTCCTAACAATACGGTTACGCTAGATGGTAGTGCTTCTTCAGATCCTGACAATGACATTAGCGATTATTTATGGACAAGAATTAAAGGCACTGGCAACCCCACATATACATCGCCAGCAAACGCTACAACTGATGCAACTAAATTAACTGCGGGGAAGCATCAATTTGAACTTAGGGTTACAGATGCTACTGGACTTGTAGATAGAGACACTATTGCTGTTCAAATTAATGAAGCACCAGGCGTTCCCCCTATCGCAAATGCAGGTCCTAATCAAAATATCCCTTACGATTTATCAAACTGTAGCACTAATCCAGTTATTATTCCACTAACCGGTTCAGAATCTTATGATCCAGACGGCTCTATCACAAAATACAACTGGCAAATAATTTTTCCAATTAATTCATTCATTGCTATCACCAATTCAAACAAAGCAATAGCATCTGTTACTGGGCTACTAGCAGGAAAATATATTTTTGAACTCAGTGTTACAGATAACGATGGAAATGTAAAAAAAGACACCACGCAATTAAATATAATTGCGACCAATAGACAACTGATGCAGGCCAGGTTAACGCCTGTTGGATCATTATCTGAAAAAAGAAAGGTATCAGGTGTTGGATTTGTTGGCAATAAAATATTTTTAGCTGGAGGAAGATATCAGCCTACTGGACCTGGCCCCAATTTTACTTCTAGAGTAGACATCTACGATATTGCAACTAAAGACTGGTCAACTTCGGAGCTTAGTCAAAAGAAATGGGGAATCGCAACAGCAGTTGCTGGCAATAAAATATTTTTTGGCGGCGGAACAGCACTTCAGGGTAACGCTGCACCAACAACAAGGGTAGATATATATGATGTAGTGGATCAAAAATGGAGTACTGCAGAATTACCTAAAGCCGGACAATACACAGCGGTGGCACAGGGCAATAAAGTTTTATTTGCTGGCGGCAACTCGGCGTATTCGTTTGATTATTTAACAGAAAAATGGTCAACAAAAACCTTAAGTCAATCTCGTGTAAGCATTGCGGCAGCAAGTGTTGGGGGGAGTATCTATTTTTCGGGAGGCGCTACTAGTGCGGTTGGCGGAACACCATTTAATAACATAGATATTTATGAGCCAAAAACAAATAGTTGGAGTGTTTCGAGTATGAGTAAAGCAAAATACGCAATCGCAACTATTGGATTAAGGGGTAAAGCACTTTGGGCAGGAGGCGTCACAGATAAAGGCTTAACAAACGAAGTTGAAATATTGGATTTACTAAATGGCAAAGGCACAACGTTTCATTGCTTGTTTCAGCCAGGATCTTTTAGCACCAATAGCATGGGAAAACTTGGCAACTACATTGTATTTTTTCCAGATAGCGGAGATGATAAAACCAGATTTGATATGTATGATTCACTCAATGACAAATGGTATATTGGCGTATTAGATAAAAAAATAGGCCCTGCCATTTTAATAACAGCAGGGACCGAATTATATGTTGTAGGATCTTCTACGCCCGGTATAGATTACTACGATCAGCTTTGGAAATTAGATTTTTAAAACTCAATAATCAGTCCAATACTTGGCAGTATAGTTGATTGAGAATTTTTCAAATAAACCGGAACCGCATTACTACCGTCCTGCATTAAAGGCTTTCCATCAGTAGTTACAAAAGCCGTATTTGCTTCATTTCTTTTAAAGGTATATAGATCAGCTTCTTTGGCTTCTGAACCGTAAAAGTTGGTGATATCGATGTAAAAATCAAGTGTTGTTTTTTTGAAATTCCATTTTTTATCAATTCTTATATCTGCAGCATTAAATGCAGAAAGTCGCATAGAATTGATTCGTGAAAAATCAAAAACACCCGACCCAATTGTCAAATAATTGGCTCTACTAATTGGCTCATCATATGGTGTGTATGGCGCCGCGCCTTGGTAGCGGAACTTTAATCCAATCTCCCAGTTTTTTGGGAGTTTATATCCTGCCGTCATACTTACCAACTGACGGTTGTCCCAACTAGCTGGTACAAATTTATTGTCAAGTCCTGTAAACTCACTTCTGTAAAATGTGTAACTAAATACCCCAAAAAAGTTTTTGGTTAATTTTTGTTGTGCAAATAGTTCAAACCCGAAAGCGCGGCCTTTCCCATTTTGAACAATAGGCTCATTACCAATGGCACCAAACTCTAACCCTTTGTTTGCAATACTGATACCGTCATTAATACTTACAGGATAATTACTGTATGCTTTATAAAAACCTTCAATAGTAATTCTTGTTGTATTTTTTGGTAAATACTCGAGTCCTGCCACATAATGTGTAGACTTAATATAATTGCCTGGATTGGTTTTTTCACCGGTACTGCTGTTGCTAAAATTTAATTGGGTGTAAGTAGGCAGGCGGTAATAAATACCATAACTAGCGTTTAAACGCAGCACATCTGAAATTGCCAAACTAGCGCTAAGCCTAGGACTCATTTGCTTTAATGGGTTGGATTCACTATTGCTTAAACTATTTGCATCCATACGAAGTCCGCCACTAAGCGATAGTTTATCATTTAGTACACGCGTACCAATTTGAGCAAATCCACCATAGCGGAAAAAATTAGTATTGGTATTGCTGTTGATAGTAAGTGCAGGCATCGAAGGACTTATAGATCTCCTTAATACTTGGTAAAAAAGATTATCGAATCGAATTAATTGACCCGTAAGTCCATAACTTAAGGTAACGTTATCATAGTTTTTTGTGACATCCCATCTAATTTTACTTTCTGCTTCTATACTTTTTATTTTGAGTGTTCGCTGAAGCTCGATAGGATTTTTATTGTCTTCAAATTTGTTGGCCTGATTGTCTAAAAAATTTCGGCTCACACTTAAATTCCAATAACCTTTTGGGATAAGTTTTTTGATGGTTGCGCCGATTGTGTAACTATTTTGATCGATGGTTGGACTATTGCCTAATATGTACTGATTTTCCGCAGTTAAACTATCTGGAGTAATAAATTTAAACCGGTCAATAGCACCAACACCCAAGAATGTCAATGTTGTTTTATCGTTGATTCGAGTAGTAGTTTTAAACTGAAAATCAGAATAGTTTGGCAGAAACGACCAGTTAAGTAAGTTAGCGAGTATACCTAAACTACTTTTTCGAGCAGACGCTACAAACGTTGTTTTTTTTGACATAGGACCATCAAGCGTAAGCACACTCTCTGTTAAACTCAAACGAAGGTTACCCTGAAATTTATTGGGATTCCCGTTTTTTTGTTTGAACTGAAACACACTACTAAGCGCGTTGTCA
This sequence comes from Sediminibacterium sp., assembly GCA_030158535.1. GTDB lineage: Bacteria > Bacteroidota > Bacteroidia > Chitinophagales > Chitinophagaceae > Sediminibacterium. The sequence continues at coordinate 5,898 of JAOASV010000149.1, read as the reverse complement.
TATTTAGCATCAAATGCAGACGTACTTAATCTCACATCCTCAATTAAAAGAACATTTAAAATACCTGCTGGTCCACCACCACTACCCTGTGTTCCAAAGTGATTAATAATTGGGATTTCTATGCCGTCTAAATAGAATACATTTTCACTTGGCGCTCCACCTCTAATGATGATATCATTTCTAAATGTACCACCTGCAGCACCACCTCCTACACCAGGCAAAGATTGTATTACTCTACTTATGTCAAAAAAACCTCCAGGATTGTTTTTAATATCTTCTGTTGTTAAGCGCTGAATACTTAATGGACTTTCTAGCGTTGCCGCTTTTGCAGAACTACGTCTGCTAGTTACGATAACACTAGATAATTGATTTACCAGCTCTTCAATTTCTATTTGAATATTATTTTCATTACCTGTTGTAACTGGAATATTATTAAGCTGTTTTATTTTAAATCCAACGCCAGAAACTTCAAGGGTGTAAGCACCTGGCTTTAGCTGTGAGAACCTAAAATTTCCTAAACTATCAGAAACCGTTTTCGCATTTCCGGGGATTACTTGTACCGTTAGGCCAGGTACCCTTTGCTGTGTTTTTTTATTGTATAAAGTACCACTTAATTTTCCAGTGGCCTGACCCAAAACAAAAAGAGGGCCAAATAGAAAGACAAAAAAGGTAAATTTTTGTGCAATTTTCATGAAAAGCTATTTTATAGAACTTAAACAAAGAGCCGAAACAAATGTTTGAAAATGTCTAAGATTTTAGAATATTTTGATTGATTTAGCCTTATACATACAATATTTACCTAATTCATGCGTTAAATTCCACCTTTTTCTAGTGTATTTCTACGTTTTTTCGACTAAAATCGGCTATTTTTAAGGCCGTTAAGTTGAGCTACTGGCAATCTATCCCCTCCTGCTTTTGTAGTTTCAATGTTTTTTGGGCCAAGTCAGTGGATGGGCTAACCCAAAACGAAAAAAAGTAAGTATGAATAAACCTATCAAGTTTACCCACTTGAAGCAGTATTGCTTTGCATTTTTCTTATTGTGTTACACAACAGCCGGCGCGCAAATGATTCCGTTTACACAGAACTATTCAGCACCATTAATGGTAAATCCTGCGACCAATGGTTTGTTTAATGGACGTGCTAGTTTTCAATCAAATTTTAAAAGTCAGTGGGGCAATGTAGCCTACCCTTACGTTACTGGCGTATTTAATGGCGAGGTAAGAATATTGGACAATTTTATTGGGGCAAACGATATTGCGGCAGTTGGAATACTTGCAGTTTATGACAAATCAAATGATGGTGGATTTAAGCAAACACAAATAGGCGGAAATTTTGCATTTCACAAAGCCATTGACCAATCTGGTAGTTTACGACTTGGCTTCGGAGCACAAATGAGCTACCGTTCATATTTACTTGACTACACCAAACTAACTTTTCAATCTCAATTTGCTCCATACATTGGATACAATAGCAGCATATCAAGTGGCGAAGGATTTGGTTTTTCATCCAACATTTTTGACTACGGTGCAGGCCTTTTACTCTCCTACTTAGAACAAGACTTTAGTTACTACATTGGTGTTGCAGGTTCACATTTAAATAGACCTACAAGCAGCAACAACAATCTTTCTTTTAGCATACCTCCAGGTCTAACTGCTCATGGCGGCATTTCTTTAAGCGATAAAAATGAAAACCGTTTATATGGTTCATTTGCGCACACCAGATCAGAAGCAAGCAATTTTACAACACTAGGTATCGTATACGGCCGAAACATAAATGGCTACATTGACGAAGATGGTGATGAATTTCAAATTGGCGCATTCATGCGTTTCAAAGATTCTTTCGCTCCATATGTGGGTTATAAAAAAGGAAACTTATCAGTGGGCTTGAACTACGATATTACCACGTCGGAATTAAGACTCGCAAGAGCAGGCGCGGGTTCGTTAGAACTCAATTTAAAAATGATGTTGTTTGATGATCCAAACAATGATCAATTAAGAAAATTAAAGTGCCGATTTATTCTGTGGTAATTGAATCCACACCAAAATAATTATTTAAGAAATTAATATAGTGCTGAATGAAAAAGACATTACAAAAGTCTAGTTTATTTTTTATTGGAATACTGATATCGTTGTGTGCGCTTGCGCAAACACCACCCAGCCCAGTTTTGAATTTTCAGACAATTCCATCTGGCCCCTATGGCAAGGGTTCTTCAATTGCTGTATTATTCAAACCTGAAGGTGTCATTCCAAGAGGAAGTTCATTTAATTTGTACTTATCAGAATCAGATGGAACATTTCAATCAGGAAAGGCGGCAATAGGAACAATAACTTCACACTATACAACATATGTAAACGGCCTAATTCCAAGCAACACGATTGCAGGTAATAATTACAAATTAAAGGTTGAAATTGTAATGCCTGGATCTCCAACAGTTTCGCAAGAAATTCCCAATTTTACAATCACAATTCAGGACAAACTAGGTTCAAATGGTGATGCAAATGGCGATTTTCTAGTTCCAACGAATGCAACAGGTGGTTCGACTATTTATCTAAGAGATAATACTTTAAAATACTACGGTTTTTCAAATTGCCTACCCAATACTACAACCAAGTTAAACTTATTCAATAAAACCGGGCTAAGTTTAAGTTGGACTTCAAAAAACGAATTTGACTTTACAAACATTACACCTGGTCCGTCATTTTCCGTAGACCCATTTGCACAAACTGGAACAATTGCCGCAAACGCAAATATTGAAATATCACAAACACTCAAAAAAGTTCATTATAGATTTTTTCAACAAGCTACAGACGCAAGTCAAGCAAATACAATTTCAACAAAAGCCTTTTACTTTATAAATAACCAGTTATCTGCTCCATTTTCGGTTGTATCAAATACTATCTGTTATGAACCTAATCAAGCAGGGGCATTCTCATTTAAGGTAGATATTGATAGCACCAGAGAAGGCAGTGCTTTTTTTAATTTTCCAGCTGTGTCATATACATCAAGATGGGATGACGGAACTGCAAATGAAGTAAATGGAATTCGTACAATCATTTATCAAAATGGGCTATTAAACCATAATTATAGCAGAAGTTCATGTGGCGAAAAAGTGGATAGAGGTGTTGGGCAAGTGACTTATAATTCATTTGGACCAAGTATGACTGCAACCCACATATCAGGCTGTACAACAGCGCCAGTGGAAGTTATTACCCCTGTTCAAATTTTTCCAAAACCAAAATTAGATTTTACAGCTCCGGACAAAGCTTGCTTAGGGGCAAATGTAACATTTACAAACACATCGAACTTGGGTTTACAAGGTAGCACAACAGTAGATGGATGCACCGAACCAAACATAACATTCGAATGGTTTGTGGACGGCGTAAAAGTTGCTAGTACTCGAAATTTAACACTCAATAACTTAACAGTAGGCACACACAGAATTGTTCTATCACCCGTGATAGGCCAAGGAATAGCATTGACATGCGAACCTGAAGTTGTTGCAAAAAATATATGCATTGAATCAATTCCGCCAAATACTGCAAAATTTGCATTGATTAACAATGACAATGATAGATATGCAGACACATCATTTTGCCCTAATAATAATTCATTTAGTGTAATTAATCAATCTGGAACATTAACATCAGGAACTTATTGCAGCACACTAAACTATAATTGGAGATTAACAGGTCCTGCAGGCTTTACCGAAATTACAAGCACAGTAACATCATCAACACCAAACTTCACAGTTCCCAGTCTTACAATTAAAGGCAACTATACACTAACGCTTACAATTTCAAATCCCTGCGGAACTTCAAACGCATACACAAGAATTATAACAGTACTTGAAAGACCTGCAATTACTACAGAACCTACCAATCAAACTGTTTGTGATGGATTGAATGCAACATTTACAGCTATAGCAGTTGGGTCAAACTTAACTTACAGATGGAAAGTTAGTACCGACAATGGATCAACGTTTACTGATATAAATAACGGCGGCGTATACTCAGGAGCAACAACAGCATCACTAACCATCACTGGAGCTACTGTAAGCATGAATGGTTACAAATACCAATTAGTTGTAAGCGGTAGCTGTACTCCAAATGACGAATCTAATATAGTAACCCTTACAGTTAATCCAAGACCCACAAGTGTAATAAGTGGATCTACAACTGTCTGTGCAAACACACCTGCTACAATATCAATTGCACTTACTGGAACAGCACCTTGGAATATCACATATTCTGATGGAACCACATCAACATCTGTTACAACAAGTTCTTCTACTTATACATTCTCTGTTTCTTTAGCTACAACCAAAACCTATACGGTCACTTCACTAACAGACGCAAAGTGTACAGCAGTTGCAGGTGACAGAACAGGATCTGCAATCATTACAGTTAATCCATTACCAACAATTTCAGGAACATTGAATGCCTGCGTTGGAAGCACCACACAATTATCAGGCTCCGCAACTGCAGATGCTACTACACCATGGTCTTCTGCATCAACAGGTGTTGCTACTATAGATAATTCAGGGCTAGTTACTGGAATTAGTGCAGGAACATCTGTCATAACATATACCAATAGCAACGGATGTATTCGAACTGCTACTGTAACAATAAATCCATTGCCAACCGTTAGTATTCCAAACACAAACCAATCATTGTGCTTAAATTCATCAACGCCTAGTCGATCTGCATTAACGCCAACTACAACAACCACCATTAGTTCATATCAATGGTTTAGTAATTCTACATCATCAAATAGTGGTGGAACACAAGTAGCTACTACAAGTACATTCACTCCACCAAATAGCAGTGCTGGTGAACTATACTATTACCTAACCGTTACAAATAATAATGGATGCGTTGCAACAAGTAATGTATCGGGCAGCATAAAAGTGTATGGTCAACCCACAATAACTGCGTTACCAACAACAACAAGCTATTGCATAAACGCAAGTGCCGGAGCATTAACACCTACAATTACAAATGGAGGTTATGGTACATTAAGCTATCAGTGGTACAGCAACACAACGGCATCTACTTCAGGTGCAACACTGATACCAAACGAAACAAATCCAACTTTTACACCGCCAACAACAGCAGCTGGTGTTCAATATTATTATGTAGTCGTAACAAATGGTGGACCAAGTTCTGCATCAAATTGCAATACAAGAACATCAACATTTGCAGAAATAAAAGTATATGCAACACCATCCATTCCAACAGACCCTGTATCTGCAACTTATTGTGCTGGAGCCACACCTGTAGCGTTAACAGTTCCAGGTGCAACAAATGGCGGATACGGAAGCATTGCATATCAATGGTATTCAAACACAACGGCATCTACATCTGGTGGAACATTAATTGGATCAGCAACTACAGCCTCATTTACACCAACTATTACAACTGCAGGAACTACGTATTACTATGTCAATGTAAGTAACGGAGGAACAAATGGAGCATCCGCATGTAACAATTTAAATTCTGGCATTGCAACAATTACAGTGCATCCATTACCTGTTATTACTTCTGCAACTTTTGCTTCTGAGAGCTTATGTATTAGCAGCACGGCTACAAGCATGACCGCCTCTGCAACAACCGCTACTGGAACTATAGCAAGTTATCAGTGGTATAGAAATTCAAATGCAAGCAATACAACGGGTAGTTTAATTGCCGGCGAAACGAATGCAACATTTACACCGCCAACAAACGTAGCAGGTACTACTTATTATTATTGTGAAGTAACAAACAGTTGGGGATGTAAAGCAACAACTGCTGTATCAGGTGCCATAAAAGTATTTGCTGCAGCAACTATCAGTACTCAACCAATTGCGGCTGACTATTGCGTTTCACCTTCTGCACAAGCTACATTATTAAGTGTAACTG
>JAOASV010000148.1 GCA_030158535.1 Sediminibacterium sp. | reverse complement strand
GTGGAAACGAACGCGGTATTATTGGTAATACCAATTGGAATTTATTAGACACAGCTGGTTTTTATAGAGGTCATGGTGGCCCACCAGAAGATACGCTTAACCAAGGTAATGTAAATGGTAAATTATGGATTCCAGCCGAAGCGGATGTGTCTATCAGACCAGGATGGTTTTACCATGCTAAAGAAGACAACAAAGTAAAATCTCCAAATGCCCTTTTTAATTTGTTTTTAAAATCTGTGGGTAATGGGGGCAACTTATTATTAAACGTACCTCCCGATAGACGTGGTCTTTTTAACGAAGCAGATTCTGCATCACTAGTGGGTTTTGCAGCACTTAGAAAAAAAGCATTTGAGACCAATTTATTTGCAGGCCTTACCCCTGTTTCCAAAACAAATGCAGCTGGACTTGTAACATTAACCTATACCTTTAAAAAGGCTACAAAGCTTAATGCTGTTGTGTTACAAGAGTTAATTGAGCATGGACAACGCGTTAAAAGTTTTACGATAGAAGCTAAAGAAGAAAGTGCGTTTGGAAATACATCAAATTTTGTAAAGATTTTTGATGGTACAACTATTGGTCGCAAAAAAATTGCAACTTTTACCCCAATCACTACAACCTCTATCAAAATAACCATTACTGAGGCTAAAGCAGCCGTATACCTTAAACCTACTACTGCTTACGATTTTGGCTTTGAGATAAAAAATTAAGTAAATTTGCACCTTAAACAACGAGTATGAGCACCGTTCAACCAATAGTAGGCATTATCATGGGAAGCGACAGTGATTTAACAATCATGCAAGACGCCGCCAACATTTTAAAGCAGTTTAATATCCCATTTGAACTAACCGTGGTTTCTGCACACAGAACGCCTATTCGTATGATTGAATATGCTACAACTGCAAAATCTAGAGGACTACAAGTAATTATTGCAGGTGCTGGTGGCGCTGCTCATTTGCCAGGTATGGTTGCAGCCATTACTACCCTTCCTGTTATTGGTGTACCCATTAAATCATCTAACTCAATTGATGGTTGGGATTCAGTACTTTCTATTTTGCAAATGCCAAGTGGTGTTCCGGTGGCTACGGTTGCGCTTAATGGCGCAAAAAATGCCGGTATTTTAGCAGCTCAAATTGTTGGCGCTACCAATGATACTGTTTCTGCAACAATCGCATCTTACAAAGAAGGTTTACAAAACGAAGTATCTGAAAAAGTAAATAAATTAAAAGGAGATTGGAATAATAGTTTTGATATCTAATGAAGACAACTAATCTTTTAGATATAAAAGGGTAAATCCTTTACTAAAATCATCAGAATTTTCTACTATGGCACTCACAAAATGGGTGCCATACATTTTATACCAATCGGCTACATTTTCTACGCGCTCTTGCAAGCTTCCGCCCGGAAATAAATCTTCTACGATTTTTGTTATTTGCTGTTGTTCCACTTCAAACTTTCGTTTTTCGGCACGGAGCATTTTCTTTTGCACCTGAACTAATTTCTGTGCTTGCTTGTGTGCTAAAGCCTCTATATGATCCACTAAACTTGCATCGATGCGTGCTGCTTGTTCTTTAATAAGTGTATACTGCGCCTCTATAGCAGCCATTTGCGCATTGATTTGTAAATGATGCGAAGTATTGGCTTTTACAAAACTATCAATAATTACTTGCGGACGTCCTTTAAATAAATTGATCGTGTTAATTTGCATCTTTTGTAACTGCTGCGCATGTTTAGCAGGCACAAGTAAAAATGAATTGCGTAGTAATAAAACCGGGTAAGGCACAGCCGCTTCTGCAAAAACCTGTTTAAGCTCAAGCCAATAGGCAAGCTCTCCCCCTCCTCCTATAAATGCAATATTGGGTAAAATAGTTTCCTGAAAAACACCTCTCAAAATAACGTTAGGGCTGTAACAAGATGGATTGTTTTTAACATCCTCCAATATTTGCTCTGTTGTAAATTGTAATCCTAAGGCTACTACTTCAAAACCTGTACTGGTTTGTACAATGCGTTCTCTTTTATTTCCTTGTAAATAAAACAAATTGATTTCTCGGCCGGCAGCCTGTACCTTATAATTTGCGCTTAATTGCGAAATGGTTTGTTGAACGGCTTTATTTGAAAACCCCGTTGTTAATTCCTTTTCTATAACATTTGTAAATAGTGATTTTAACTTGTCACTATCTGGGAGTATCACCACAAGACCATATTCACCAAATAAATGGTTTACAATTTCAAAAGTGGCATCAGCAATTGTTTTACCAATTGTAAAAGTATTTTTTAAAAGATTAACCCATGATGCTCCTTGTACTGATACCCCTATCTGACCTTCGATTAATTTAATGAGTGATAGTAATTCAGCATCTACTAGCATACGGCCTACAGCACCGGTTTGTTTTGTTTGCCACACTAATTTTTGGCCCCCAAGAGTAACAAAGCCAAGCTCATCGATGTCAGCATCTTCGGAACCCATATAATAAACGGGCACAAAATGAGCACCTGGTATTTGCTTATTGAGTGAACGTGATAACGCAATGGTGT
>JAOASV010000147.1 GCA_030158535.1 Sediminibacterium sp. | reverse complement strand
CTAGGGGACAATCCACTGTATACAATTTGTCCGATGGAAGAACTCATGAAACAGTCGCCAGATATCATGCTCAACTTAAGCGCTTCTCCTTTCGATTATACGCATGATGAAGACCGAAAAGCAACCATTAAAGCCAACGTTTTAAAATATAAAATTCCTCTTTTTTATTGCAACGCAGTAGGCAGTCAAACTGAAATTGTTTTTGATGGCGGATCTTATGCTTTTGACAAGGATGCCAATTTATGTGGTGCGCTTCCGATGTTTACATCAGACCTTTCATTTTACACTTGTAATGATGATGGCACCTTTCAGGAACCGATTATAGAACCAGCTAGTCGTGTCCCAAATAAAGAATTAAATCCAGCCACACTTGTTGCTGATTTAAATATAGATCAAATATATAAAGCACTGGTGCTTGGCATTAAAGACTATTTTACTAAAATGGGTTTTACCAAAGCCATACTGGGTTCTTCGGGTGGTATTGACTCGGCTGTAACCCTTGCTATAGCTACAGATGCGCTGGGTGCACAAAATGTTTTAGCAGTGCTTATGCCATCTGAATTTTCTACGGAGCACTCTGTAGCAGATGCTGAATTACTAAGTAAAAATCTAGAAAATCCGTACCATATTGTTCCAATTAAAAATGTTTACCATTCATTTTTAGAAACCTTGGATCCCATATTTAATGGCATGCCTTTTTCACTTGCCGAAGAAAATATTCAGAGTAGATCTAGAGGTAATATTTTAATGGCGATTGCCAATAAATTAGGTTACGTGTTACTCAATACTTCTAACAAAAGTGAACTTGCCACAGGCTACGGAACTTTATATGGAGACATGGCCGGCGGGCTTGGTGTACTTGGAGACCTCTATAAAATTCAGGTCTACGAACTAGCAAAATACATCAACCGCGAAAAAGAAATTATTCCTACAAATATTATTACCAAAGCACCTAGTGCCGAGTTAAGACCAGATCAAAAAGACAGCGATAGTTTACCGGATTATAGTGTACTAGATCAAATATTATATCAGTACATCGAAAAACGCGCAAACCCTTCTAGCATTGTAGCTATGGGCTATAGCAGTGAACTGGTAAACCGCACTTTAAAAATGGTAAACACCAACGAATACAAGCGCAATCAATTTTGCCCGATTATTAGAGTGTCACCAAAAGCATTTGGCGTGGGAAGAAGAATGCCGATTGTAGGTAAGTACTTGTAATTATAAATTTTCTATAATTCCTGCAATACCCTGTCCGCCACCAACACATGCGGATACCATCGAATATTTTTTATTCAGTCTTTTTAAATCATGGAGTGTTTGCACGGTTAATTTAGCGCCGGTACAACCTAATGGATGACCAAGTGCAATCGCACCACCATTGATATTTACTTTTGAAGTATCTAAATCTAATTCACGAATTACTGCTAAAGATTGCGCAGCAAAAGCTTCATTAAGTTCAATTAAATCTATATCACCAATGCTCATATTTGCTTGACGCAACACTTTTGGAATAGCCGCCACCGGACCAATACCCATGATGCGCGGATGCACACCAGCTACTGCAACATTGACAAGTCGTCCAATTGGAACAAGCCCTAATTCAAGCATCATTTTTTCAGACATTACTACCACAAAAGCAGCGCCATCACTGGTTTGTGAAGAATTACCAGCAGTTACGGTTCCATCCACAGCAAATGCAGGTTTTAATTTTGCAAGTGCTTCGATGCTTGTATCTGCGCGCACGCCATCATCTGAATCTACGACATAAGAACGTGTTGCTTTTTTACCTTTTTCATTCACATATACTTCTTCGACAGTGATGGGTAAAATGCCTGGCTTAAAATAATTTTCTTGTTGAGCAACCATTGCTTTTTGATGCGATGCAAATGCAAAGGCATCTTGATCTGCTCTTGAAATAGAATATTCTTTGGCAACTGCCTCAGCAGTTAATCCCATACTTAAATAATAATCTGGATCGTTTTTTGCAATCTCATAAGAAGGCACTGTTTTCCAACCAGCGGTTGGTACCAAACTCATACTTTCTGTTCCACCTGCAATAATACAATCAGCCATACCGGATCTGATTTTTGCAGTAGCCATGGCAATACTTTCAAGTCCACTCGCACAATATCTATTAATGGTAATACCTGCCACATCAACGCCAAGTGCGCGTGCAGAAATCATACGACCAAACTGTAAACCCTGCTCTGCCTCAGGTACGGCGTTTCCTACAATAACGTCATCCACACGTGCTGCTGGAAGTGCAGGCACTGTTGCCATCAACCCCTGTATGAGTTGAACGGCTAAATCATCGGGTCTAAAAAAACGAAAACCGCCTCTTTTACTTTTTGTTACGGCTGTTCTAAATCCGGCTACAATGTAAGCTTCTTGCATGGCTAAGTATTTACCCCTCAAATGTAGTGATTTTTTATAAAAAGTTGTTTATGCAACTAAATTCTTCTTTGCGCCTACAAACCTATCTTTGCGGGGCTATGATGTACCGCCTATTAAGAACCGTTTTATTTTACTTCCCTCCCGAAGCAGTCCATTATTTTTCTATGAACTGGATGAAGCGGTTTTGTTCTATTTCTTGGATTAAAAAATGGTTGCAACAAACCTATGGTGTAACAAATCCAGCGCTGGCCAAAAAGGTATTTGGCCTTTCATTTTCCAACCCCGTTGGTCTAGGCGCCGGATTTGATAAAAATGCCCTCTACCTCCATGAATTAGAAGTACTTGGCTTTGGCGCCGTAGAAATAGGCACGGTAACCCCACTTGCGCAAGATGGCAATCCTAAGCCACGCTTGTTTAGACTCCCAAAAGACAGGGCCCTAATTAATAGAATGGGATTTAACAATGACGGCGCTGATGTTATTGCAAGCCGTGTAGCAGCATGGCGTACACAAAACCCCAATAGCAAACTAATTGTGGGTGGTAATATTGGAAAAAACAAAATCACCGCCAACGAAGACGCCTGGAAAGATTACCAGATTTGTTTTGAAAAATTATTTGATGTGGTGGATTATTTTGTGGTGAATGTAAGTTCACCCAATACCCCTGGGCTACGCGCTTTACAAGACAAAGATGCGCTCCACACCATACTGTCTAATTTGCAAAAAATTAATGCAACAAAAAATACACCCAAGCCACTGCTATTAAAAATTGCGCCCGATTTAACAGATGCACAACTCGATGATATTATTGCACTCAGTACCGAATTACAATTAGACGGTCTTGTTGCAACCAACACCACCATTGATAGACGTGGCTTATATACCAATGAAGAAAAAATAGAAGCCATTGGCATGGGTGGCTTGTCTGGCAAACCTTTAACCAATAGATCCACAGATGTTGTACGCTACCTTGCAAAAGGTTTGAACGGTCAAATTCCAATTATTGCAAGTGGTGGTATATTTACAGAAGAAGATGCTAGTAATAAATTAAATGCTGGCGCAACACTGGTTCAGGTTTGGACCGGATTTGTATACGAAGGACCAGCTATCGTAAAAAATATTTGCTCAAAATTATAAGCTATAAAAATGGAATTTTTATTTACCTCTGAGAGTTTGATTAGTTTTTTAGTGCTGGTTGTTTTAGAAATTGTGCTAGGCATTGATAATGTGATTTTTGTAAGCATTATCATGAACCGCTTACCCAAAGAAAAACAAAAAAGAGCAAGACTTATTTGGATGGCGATGGGTATTGTTACACGTTGTGCACTACTTTTTGGACTAAGTTGGTTACTTGCCCAAAAAGGGATTACCGTGCTTCATTTATTTGGCAATGATTTAGATATCGCGAGTATTGTTATGCTCGCTGGAGGTTTATTTTTACTCTATAAAACGGTCAAAGAAATTCATCAAAAATTAGAAGGCGAAGCTGATGCTGAAGCAGGTATTGCAAGCAAACCACTTGGATTTTCTACAGCTATTTTTCAGATCATTTTAATTGATATGGTATTTAGTTTTGACAGTATCATCACTGCTGGCGGTACAGCAAAGCATATCGAAATAATGATTGCTGCAGTTGTGATTGCGATGATTGTTATGTTTTTATTTAGCACGCATATTTCAAGTTTTATTCATAAACACCCTACTTTAAAAATGTTAGCCCTTTCATTTTTAGTAATGATTGGACTTGTATTAATTGTGGAAGGTTGGGATCCAAAAAATGCACACGAAATGCATTTGAAAAACTACGTATACTTTGCGATGGCATTTTCGTTTACAGTTGAAATGCTCAATATGCGTATGCGTAAAAAATATGTGAAGCCTGTTAGCTTAAGAGAGCCACAACTCAAAAAAGAAGATTAAATACATGTTGGATACCTTAAATACGAACAATCATTCGTAAGTGTTTTACATAATTTTAAGCTAAAAAAAAGGTCTCACTTTTGGTGAGACCTTAATATAAGCAAGCAATCGAAAAGAGACATTTTATAAAAAACGGGGCGTTTAGGCCTCATTTTGAATGTCAATACTACACAATTTTTAGAAATTAACAAGTTTTTTTGATTTTTTTTAGGTGGGTGCGCCAGCCAAAAAACGACTTACTACTCTATAAAAAATAGTCGTTTAAGCGCGGCCATACTGGCCGCGCTTAAACCCTCAAAATTTTCCAGCTCATCAAATTTTGCAAAAGCTCCATTTTGTTGCCGCCAACGCACCAGGGCCTGCGCCACAACTGGCTGTAAACCAGCTTTTTGTACTAGTTGCAATGCCGAGGCTTGGTTTAAATTGGCCTTTGGTACCCGCGCCTCATTTAGGTGCAAATAAGGACCAAGGACCCTTAGTAGGGTATCTTTTACGCCATATACCAGTAATAGGTCTTGGACTTTTACAAAACCACCCTGTTTTTCTCTAAATCCAACAATTCGGGCTGCTAAAACGGGGCCAATGCCGCTAAGGGCCTCAAAATCACTAACCGATGCAGTATTAATATCTATAGTGGCGGCCGCTGCGTATCTGGGCGTCAGTGCAGTGCTGTAGGGCCTAGACTGGCTGTTTTTGCCATTAGTGCCGCCCGCGCGAACAAAAGGGGCCAAACGATCAGCCAAGAGGGTTGGCATGCCCCAAATTTTGTAGAGGTCTTTACCAGATCTGATAACCCCTCCTTTGGCGCGGTAATGATCTAGGGTAGCAGCGAGTCTGGAACTAAAGCCTAACGATTGTAACGCTTCGATAGAAGCCGTATTGGGGTCAAATACAAAGGGCTCCTTAATGGGTAGTACATCAACCCCTGCATATGCATCCCGCATATACAGGGTGTCCATTCCAAACTGTTCGAGTGCGAGTGGTATGAGTAGGTCTGGCTTTTGCTGCCATAAAAATTTGGGTAGCACTATTACCATACCAATCATAACCAGTAAAACAAAGGCGGCCCATCTTTCTGGTTTTGAAAAATAGAAGTACGAGCTGGTTTTATTGGGATGGGTTGAACGCACATGGCAAACTACAGGCTAATTTGAAGCCCATCATAAGCCAAAGAAATATTTGCGGGAAGTTCATCTGAAACAGATGTATGAGTCCCCAGTTGATGTGAAATATGGGTTAAGTAAACCCTTGGGATTTCAAGAGCATTAGCTAGGTCAATGGCTTCTGATAATGTAAAATGTGAAAGGTGTTTTTCTTTACGCAGCGCATTAATCACAAGCACTTTGGAGCCTTTAATTTTTTCCTGCTCCTGTGGCTCAATATAATTAGCGTCGGTGATATAGGTAAAGTCCCCCATTCTAAAACCAAGCACCGGCATTTTATGGTGTGCCACATGAATGGGCTGCACATGAATATCACCCACCATAAATGGATCATGGTCAATCCCAATAATATTTAAATCAGGCACGCCAGGATAGCGGGTTTCTGCAAATGCATAATAAAAATCGCGTCTAATCGCTTCTTCGGTATTCGCCCCCGCATAAATATCAATGGGCTTTTTTGAAAAGTGATTAAAAGCCCTAATATCATCGAGGCCTGCTATATGGTCTTTGTGGGGATGGGTATATACAATAGCGTCTAAATGCTCGGTGTGGGTGCGGAGCATCTGGTACCTAAAATCGGGGGTAGTATCAATTACAAACCTCGTGGTATGGGAAGACACCAAAATACTAGAGCGTAAACGGTTGTCTTTTGGATCTGGTGATTGGCAAACAGGGCAGTGACAGCCTATCATGGGTACGCCACTACTTGTTCCGGTTCCTAAAAAATTAATATTTAATGGGGCGTGTTGCAAAAAATTATGCAGCCACTTCGTCGATGGCTAGTTTTAAAACAGACTCGTATAATTTTTGAGATTCGAGTGTTAATTTATCGTACTCGATATTGAGTTGCGGAATTAATTCAAGTAATGTATTAATCCTTCCTTCTGTATTTAAAAACTTATTTAAGACCACAATTTTTTTGGCTTCTAATAAACACCAGCCACTCTGAAAAGTTCCACGCTCATACCTTACCACATATTCAGATTCTCCTAAAATATCTCCTAACTTATCTAAATTCGATTGTGTGTATTTCATAGTCAATTACAACAAAAATTGTTCTAACAAATGTAAGTGACTATCACACCAAAACAAGATTTCAAAAAAAGTATTTATTCACATTAATTGCCCTTAGGAACCATTTTTATGACTGGTACAATCATTTCTTCTAAACTTATCCCCCCATGTTGAAAAGTATTTTTATAATAGCCCACAAAGTGATTGTAATTATTGGGATAACATAAAAACCCATCTTCTTTTGCAAACACATAACTAGAGTTTACCGTGGGTACCGGAAGCCCCGCTTTTGTAGGATCTTTAAATGCTAAAACATCTTTTGCATCATAGTCTAAATTACGGCCATGCTTGTAGCGTAAATTAGCGGTCGTTTGTTTGTCGCCTATAATTTTATTGGGGGTATTTACACGCACACTTCCGTGATCGGTGGCGAGTACAATTTTAATTTTTTTATCGGCAATTTTTTTGAGCGCCTGAAATAAAGGACTGTGTTCAAACCAGCTTTTGGTAAGGCTTCTATAACTAGACTCATCACTTGCTAGTTCTTTCAATACTTCCATTTCTGTTCTAGCATGGCTTAACATATCTACAAAATTGTAGACAATAACGCTGAGGTCATTTTGTAATAAATTGTGCATATTAGCCAGCAGCTGTTGCGCATCTGCATGATTTACAATTTTATGGTAGCCAACGCGCAAGTCTTCCCTTTTTAATTTAGCAAGATGGGCGCGCATAAAGGTTTCTTCGTGCAAGTTTTTACCCCCTTCATCGTCATCATTTTTCCACTCTTCTTTAAACTTCTTTTCAATATCGATGGGTAGCATACCCGAAAAAATAGCATTTCGGCAATAATGGGTAGCGGTGGGTAAGATGGAATAAAAAGTGTCTTCCTCTAACACCCTAAAATATTCTTGAAAAATGGGCTGAATGGCTTTCCACTGATCAAAGCGTAAATTATCTATGAGAATAAAAAAAGTACTGGTTCCTTTTTCTACATGGGGTAGTACTTTAAACTGTAATAGTTGATGACTCATAATGGGCGCATCTGATGCACCCGGCGCCACCCAACTTGCATAATTTTTACTGATGTATTTAAAAAAAGCTGCGTTGGCTTCCTTTTTTTGTGCCTGTAAAATATCCCGCATTTCGGGACTGTCGGATTTCTCCATTTCAAGTTCCCAATACACCAGTTTTTTATAAATTTCCATCCACTCATGAAAATCAGGATTTTCCTGAAGCTGCATAAATAGCTTGGTAAATTCTTGTTGATACGCAGCCGTGGTACTTGCTGCTACCAGGTCTTTTTTGTCCATTATTTTTTTAAGACTTAAGAGTACCTGATTTGGATTGACAGGCTTGATCAAATAATCACTGATTTGCCTACCTATCGCCTCATTCATGAGATTTTCCGTTTCATTTTTAGTAATGAGCACAACGGGTAAATGCGGATGATCTAATTTAATGCGGCTCAGGGTTTCAAGGCCACTAATACCTGGCATGGTTTCGTCTAAAAGCACCACGTCTACAACACTGGATCCTAAGTATTCGACAGCATCATACCCATTGGTAAAAGTGATGACTTCATAACCCTTTTGTGTTAAAAAGATTTGTTGCGACTGCAAGCTATCTACTTCATCGTCAACCCATAAGATCCTTCCTAATTGCATCAATTGTAGGTATTTAGTTAAAAAACACTCCGTAAATCTATTTCATTCTTTGCTATCGAACTTCTATTTGTATTTTCGCAGCATCCATTAAGTGGCAGTTTAACAATTTAACAACAGGCATGGTAGCACCAAAAAGAAAAATCATCAACGATCCGGTGTACGGATTTATCACCATCAATCATCCCCTGATTTTTTCAATTCTTGCCCATCCTTATTACCAAAGATTAAGAAGGATTACACAAATGGCCATGGGTCAACTCGTGTATCCAGGCGCTGTACATACCAGGTTTCATCATTCATTAGGCGCTTATCATTTAATGGGTAACGCGGTTAATGAATTAAGAAGCAAAGGAACTGAAATTACGGAAGAAGAAGAGACCGCTGTTAAAGCCGCCATTTTATTACACGATATTGGACATGGACCTTATTCGCATGCCCTAGAACATGTGGTGGTAAAAGGGGTTCATCACGAAGCACTTTCGTTGCAAATTATGCACGAAATGAACGCCGCATTTGATGGTCAATTAACCCTCGCGATACAAATTTTTACGGGCGCCTACCACAAACCTTTTTTACACCAACTCATTAGTGGACAACTCGACGTAGACCGTATGGACTACCTGAGTAGAGATAGCTTTTTTTGTGGCGTCAGCGAAGGCGTTATTGGGTACGATCGTATTTTAAAAATGTTGATAGTAGTTGACGGGCAACTCATGATTGAAGAAAAAGGCATTTATTCGGTCGAAAAATTTTTAGTAGCACGCCGTCAAATGTACTGGCAAGTATACCTACACAAAACGGTTTTATCTGCCGAAAAAATGTTGGTTAAAATATTAGAGCGCGCGCGTAGTTTGTACACGAGTACCGATGCTGCCATGCAAACGGGGTCAGCACTGGATTATTTTTTAGGTACATTTAATGGAACCATGGACGCGCATGCACTTGCGCAGTTTTGTGCATTAGATGACCATGATATCATGCACGCCATAAAGCGTTGGAGTGCACACCCAGACAAGGTTTTGTCGTTATTGTGTAGCCGTTTTTTAAGTCGTCAACTATACAAAACAACCATTCAATCGGAACCTTTTTTACCGGCTACTATTGCTACTAAACAAAAGGAAAGTCTCGACGCATTTAATATAGATGCGTCCGAAGTTGACTTTGTATGTTTTACCGGAGAAGCTACCAATACACTCTATCAAACCAAAGACGAACGCATCAATATTTTATTTAAAGATGGAAGCATCAAAGACATTTCATTAATTGACAATGCCCTAATCCATCAAAACTTATCTGCTGCTGTCAAAAAAAATTACATTTGTCAACTACTATAATTTTCTAGTATGCAATTTACTGCACAACAAATAGCACTTCTCGTTTCCGGCACCATCGAAGGTAATCCAGATACCACTGTTACCTCTTTTGGAAAAATTGAAGAAGCAGTAGCTGGCCAGCTTTCTTTTTTAGCCAATCCTAAATACCAAGACTATTTATATACCACAAAAGCGTCTCTTGTTATTGTAAATGAAAATTTACAATTGCAAAAAAATATAACGGCTACACTGGTGCGTGTTAAAGATGCATACTCTGCTTTTGCAACACTTTTAACCACCTATCAAAATTTAAAAGCGCAGCAAAAAAAAGGGATTGAAACACCAAGCCATATTGCAAGTTCTGCAACCCTTGGTACAGATGTTTTTGTAGGCGCCTTTGCATACATTGGCGAAAAAGTAGCTATTGGCAATAACACCAAAATTTTTCCGGGTGCTTATATTGCAGAAAATGTTTCTATTGGAAACAACACCACCATTCATGCAGGCGTAAAAATTTATGAAGATTGCATCATTGGTAATGACGTAGTGATTCACGCAGGCACCGTTATTGGAAGTGATGGATTTGGCTTTGCACCTCAACCCGACGGTAGTTACCAAAAAGTACCCCAAATTGGCAATGTTATCATCGAAGATCAGGTAGAAATTGGAGCAAATACCACTATTGACAGGGCTACCATGGGTTCTACCATCATTAAAAAAGGCGTTAAACTCGACAACCTCATACAAATTGCCCATAACGTAGAAATTGGCAGCCAAACCGTAATAGCCGCACAAACTGGCATCAGCGGTAGCACCAAACTGGGTCAAAAAATTATGATTGGCGGTCAGGCGGGCATTGCCGGACATTTAACCATTGCAAATGGGGTTAAAATAGCAGGCATGGCGGGTGTCACCAAAAACCTAGACGGCGAAGGAAAATCATACGCAGGCTTTCCTGCCGAAGACGCAAAACAGTCTTTAAAAGCCCAAGTTTACACCAGACAACTCCCAGAATTAGAAAAAAGGGTTAAAGAATTGGAAAAATTACTGGCAGAATTGGTTCAAAAAGAGCCTAAATAGACCAAAACAGTGGTTTAACCACCCATAAATCATATTTTTGCGCTAGATTTTATTGAATTTAACATTCTAGCATGGACCAACATTTTAACCCAGACAAACAACATACCCTAGCAAGTTCTATTGGTATTAGTGGAACTGGTTTACATACAGGCGCGCTTGTAGACATGACCCTAAAGCCTGCCAACCCGGGTTTTGGATTTCAATTTCAAAGAACCGACCTAGAAGGTCAGCCCATCATTAAAGCAGATTGCGACCTCGTAACAGATACTTCTAGAGGTACCACCCTTCAGGTGGGGGATGCAAAAATTAGTACTGTCGAACATATTTTAGCAGCGCTGGTAGGTATGGGTGTAGACAATGCACTCATTCAGGTGAATGGTCCAGAAATTCCAATTATTGATGGCAGTTCGGCTCCATTTATAGACCTTATAGATAAGGCTGGTGTGCTCGAACAAGATGCAACCAAACAGTGGTACAGCATTGATGAAAATATTTTTCATTACGACGAAGAGAAGCGGGTAGAAATGGTTTTATTACCTGCGCTTGATTATCAAATTACAACACTCATCGATTTTAATAGTCCGGTATTAGGAACGCAACACGCAGGTTTAAAAACCATTAAAGATTTTAGAACCGAGATTGCACCTTGCCGCACATTTTGTTTTTTACATGAGCTAGAAGCTTTACTTGACAACGACTTAATTAAAGGTGGCGATATCAATAATGCCATTGTTGTTGTGGATAGACCGGTAAAAGATGATGAAATGTCAAGGCTTGCAAAAGTATTCAAGCGTGAAAAAATTGAAGTAAAGAGTGAAGGCTATTTAAACAATTTAGAACTACGTTTCCCCAACGAACCTGCAAGACACAAACTACTTGATATTGTTGGTGACTTAGCACTTATTGGTTATCCAATTAAAGGAAGAATTATTGCAAATAGACCCGGTCATAGCAGTAACGTAGCCTTTGCTAAAAAAATCAAACAGTACATCAAAAAAAACAAACACGTTAAAGATGTAC
>JAOASV010000146.1 GCA_030158535.1 Sediminibacterium sp. | reverse complement strand
TGATAATAAATACGGTTGTCAAGAATCATTAGTAGATGCGATCCGTCGTGCTACCGATGTGATGATGGCTGGAAAGGTTGCTGTTGTTGGTTCTTACGGTGACGTAGGTAAAGGTTCTGCAGCTTCTTTACGTGGTGCTGGTTGCCGTGTAATTGTTACAGAAATCGATCCAATTTGTGCTTTACAAGCAGCAATGGACGGCTATGAAGTAAAAAGAATGATGGACGCTGTTAAAGAAGCTGACATCGTTGTTACAGCTTCAGGTTGTCGTGACCTTATCACAGAAAAACATTTCCGTGCAATGAAAGACAAAGCGATCGTTTGTAATATTGGTCACTTTGATATTGAAATTGATATGGCTTGGTTAAATGCTAATTATGGTCATACAAAAGATACCATTAAGCCACAAGTAGACCTTTACAATATTGAAGGTAAAGATGTCATTGTACTTGCAGAAGGTAGACTTGTAAACTTAGGTTGTGCAACAGGTCACCCATCATTTGTGATGAGTAACTCATTCTCTAACCAAACTCTTGCTCAGATAGAATTATGGACAAACCATAAGAACTATGAAAACAAAGTGTACGTTTTACCTAAACATTTAGATGAAAAGGTAGCTCGTTTACACCTTGCAAAAGTGGGTGCTCAATTAGATGAGTTAACTGCTGAACAAGCGGCTTACTTAGGTATTCCACAACATGGTCCATTTAAGTCTGACTTATACAGATATTAATAGTTCCCCCGGATTTAAAAAATGCCCGACCTTTATGGTTGGGCATTTGTATTTAGCCCCTATTTACATGATGTTTAGAAGCTGTCGCATACTCATTTTTTTTCTCACTCTTATATTAATAAGTGAGCAAATTATTGCGCAAGAAGATTCGACCATTCATAACTTACGAGATTCAACATTTATACTACGTAGCAAAAAAGGGATTTTTAAAAAATTAGGCGATGCTATTTGGATAGACGCTCCGCAATTTGAAGTTCAAAATAGCAACAGCGTTATAAAAAACGAATTCCCATTTGCAAAGTTTAAAGGTAAAATTATCAATCAAATTCAGGTGAATAGCGTTTCTTATGAAACGCCTTTTAACGACACCATGACATCTGGAGATAAAATTAAACGAGCTGTAGAAGAAGCGCTGTATAATAGTACGAGTAATAAAACAATGCTCAAAAATTTATTTTTTGATACTGGCGATACTTTGTATCCATACCTCATTGCAGATAATGAAAAGTTTTTAAGAGAACTTGCTTTTATACAAGATGCCAGAATTATTGCAAGCATCGACCCAGCCGATACAAATGGCGTTATCATGAATATTCAGTGGAAAGATATTTTCCCTTTTGGTGGAAGCGCTAACATTGGAAGTTTACAATCTTTTAATGCAGAACTAAACCATAACAACCTACTTGGTTTAGGCGATAAATTTCAAATCAATGCACTATACGATTTAGACAGAAGACCACTTGCCGCTACTGGATTTGAATACATTAAAAGAAACTTATTGGGCACATTTTTAAACGTAACGATCGGATACGACAAAATAAAACCTGCATTTAATAGCGGCAGAAGAGAAGAATATGCGCGGTACATAAAAGGAGACCTGCCTCTTGTTAGTCCCTATCATAGTTTTACGGGTGGCTTTGAATTTGGGAAATACGAATCTAACAATACCTATACTACAAGACTTCCGTATCAACAGGTTTACAAATACGCTTATGGTATTATGGACGGATGGATGGGTATTAATATTGGCGCTGGACTTAGGGTTAAGGATAATTTACAAACCCGTTTAAGAAAGTTTATAAGTTTTAGAGCTATGTCCAAAAGATTTAGCGAGATACCAGATACTGCAATCATAAAATACAATATTCATTATAGCAATATAGATGCAGGGCTTATTGCATTTAATATTTTCAAACAAGAATATTACCATACTAGTTATATTTATGGATTTGGTCGAAACGAAGACGTTCCAGAAGGATATAGTTTTTCGGTGGTAAGTGGCTTAACACAGCGAAACTCGCGCACAAGGCCATATATTGGCATCGATTATGAAAGAGACTATTTTACCGATCAAAAAAATTACACCAATTTTATTATGAAACTAGGTGGGTATTTACACAATGGCTCCTTAGAAGATATTAGCTTTTTAAGCGCAGTCAATTATTTTACGGTGCTCAAAAAAATATCCAATCCAAAATGGTCAAAAAGAAATTTTGTTCAAATTAGTGCTACCCAACAATTAAAAACCATTTTAAACGAGCCCCTTTATTTACGCAGTGAATATGGTATTCCAACATTTAAAAATGACAATATTCAAGCAGCAACAAGGGTGTCATGTAATATCGAGTCTGTGTATTATAACAAGGTAAAATACTATGGATTTAGCTTTGCCCCTTTTATTTTTGTAAATAGCAGCTATATTAAATTAATTGGTGAAGATATTCAAAAAGGTAGCATATACACCGCTCTTGGACTAGGTTGTAGAACCCGAAATGAAAATCTAGTATTTGGAACCATTGAGCTTAAAGCTTACTA
>JAOASV010000145.1 GCA_030158535.1 Sediminibacterium sp. | reverse complement strand
TTTAAAATATTAATATTGGTAAGTGCTTTACTCGCATAAAAAAACTTTACGGGTTGTCCTGCAAAAGCAGTGGTTAATGCACTGTACTGCCCCTCAATATTGGCGGCATCATATACGTAAAGCGGCGTGCCAAAACTATTGGCTGCTGCAACAAGTTGTTCGTTGGAAAGTGAATGTGACATAGGTCCACGAAGATAACACTTCGGGGCATTTATTAAGCAGGATCCTTGTCCGAATTCTCATCATCTGCTTCAGATGCATCGTCCCCATCTTCTTCAAAAGCTTCAAAATTATCGGACTCGCTAAAGTTGCCGTCATCTTCTGTATCTAGTGCTTCATCTTCTGCTGCAGCTAGATCGTCGATAGGGTCTTCGTTAGATGTAGTTTCGGTATCAATGATTAAACTTTCTTCTTCAAATTCAGAAGCGTTTGCCACGTTTTGATCTGTAAAGTCTTCAGGATTGATGATGGTGCCTTCAATTAACTGTTCGGCTAGTACTTCTTTAATTTTAGGAAGATCTTCTGGGCTATTGATACCAAAATAATCCATAAATGTTTTAGAAGTAACATATAAAAGTGGTTTGCCCGGCATGTTTTCACTGCGGCCACTAATTAAAATAAGTTCTTTTTCTAATAATTTTTGAATGCTATAATCGGTATTCACACCTCTGATAGATTCAATTTCACCTTTTGTGATAGGTTGCTTGTAAGCAATGATAGCAAGTGTTTCAAGTGCCGCGTTAGAAAGGCGCTTTAAAAATTTGTCACCATTAAGTTGTGCAATGGTTTGGTGGTAATCTTTTTTGGTTAAAAACTGCCAGCCACCGCCGCTTTCTCTTACTTCAAATGGATAAAATTCTGAATCATACTTTTCTTTGATTCCATTTACTGCTGCATCTACCTGGTCAGTACTAATGCGCTCTTCTAAAAAGCCAAAAGTGTTGTTGATTAATTCAACAATATCAGGTGATGTAAGTGGTTTTTCACTTGCAAAAATGAGAACTTCTATATGTGGTATGATTTCGCTAATCTCCATAAACGGGTATTAAGGTTTATCCTTGAAGTGCAGCTGCGCCACTTACAATTTCTGTAAGTTCTGTGGTGATTGCCGCTTGACGTGCTCTGTTGTAGCTAATTTTAAGCGACTTTAAGAGTTCGTTTGCGTTTTCGCTCGCCTTATCCATTGCGGTCATGCGCGCGCCATGCTCACTTGCATTACAATCAAGCACTGCTTTAAATAATTGTGTGTTTAATATTTTTGGCATGAGCTCAGCTATCAATTCTTCTTTAGCTGGCTCAAAAATAAAGTCTGATTTTTTTGTAGCGCCTGTGTTTTTTACTTTTGGAATTGGTAAAAATGCTTCTGCTTTATATTCTTGTGAAGCGGCATTTTTAAATTCAGAATAAATAACTTCTACCGCATCAAATGTTTTTTCTTCAAATGCTTTCATAGCAGCTGCTGCAGCGGCTTGTACATTTTCAAAAGTCAACTGTAAAAAGATATCTTTAAAAGTAGCGTCGGTAGTATAACCTGCTTTGGTTAAGCTCTCATATCCTTTTTTACCAATGTTCCAAATGGTTACTTTTCCATTTTTATGTTGGCTGCTATATTTTTCGTCGATGGTACTTTTAGCAAGTTTAATAAGGTTGGCATTGTAACCACCGCACAAACCTCTATCCGATGTGATGACAATTAATAGAACGTTTTCTACTGATCTGGTTTCTGCTAATTTGATAGATAAATCACCTTCAGAAGAACTCACAATATTGCTCAGCATTTCCTGCAATTTTTGCGCGTAAGGGCGCATTTGCGTAATGGCGTCTTGGGCACGGCGTAATTTAGCCGCACTCACCATTTTCATTGCCTTGGTAATTTGCTGCGTACTTTGTACACTTTTAATCCTATTTCTAACCTCTTTTAATTGACCTGCCATGGTATTAAATATTACACGTTTTCGGGGGCAAAAGTAGCAGAAAGACGCTGAAATTCCATAAAGAAGTTTTCAAGAAAGAATGAACCTCCCTTTTGGGCCTAAAAACGGTAGGCAAGCCCCATGCCGGTTGATGTTGGCCCCAGGGTCCAAATACCAAATTTTTGACCCAATCTTTTGCCATTTTTACGGTGGGCTCCAAATTGTAAGAGGTCGTAAGCCAGTAAAAAGGCTCCTTGTAGCATAATGCTGCCCCCGTATCCTTGTATTTTGGCGTTCTGGTTGCGGATGCCACTATTTCGCATAAGAAGACCAATACCAAAGTACCCTATGTCTAACCCACTGTTAATGAGCAGTATTTTTTGAATTTTTTGCTGTTCCCGAATTTCTGAGGCTAGGGTATTGGTTTTTAAAAGCTGTTTTTTGATGCCCAAAAAGCCTACTGCTGCGATCCCCACATTTACCGCATTAAAATATGAGCTCATTTGATGAAAATAATGCTCAGGACCTACGGTGTTGGTAGCCGAAATGCTCCCTTGAACCACGTTTACGAGGCCCCAGGCGCCAAGGGCGGTCATGTAATTACGTGTTATGTTGATTCGTTCCATGGCTACGGCCTCCTGCAG
>JAOASV010000144.1:10925-11613 GCA_030158535.1 Sediminibacterium sp. | reverse complement strand
GCGTTACCTTTGCCCTCCAAACATCGCGAGGTAGAGCAGCGGTAGCTCGTCGGGCTCATAACCCGAAGGTCGGAGGTTCGATCCCTTCCCTCGCAACAAAAAAGACCTCAAATCGGGGTCTTTTTCTTTTTGTAGCTACCTTTAAGGTGCTTTTAATCAAGTATAACCAACCATGAAAGCTGGATTTGTAAATATTTTTGGAAGACCCAATGCCGGCAAGAGTACCTTGCTAAACGCGCTTATTGGCGAAAAAATGGCCATTGTGTCCCCTAAAGTGCAAACCACCAGGCATCGTATCAAGGCGTTTTTAAACAATCCAGGGGAGTATCAGATCATATTTTCGGACACACCAGGTATTATTGACCCTAGGTATAAGCTGCATGAGCGTATGATGCACGCGGTTAAAACAGCCCTAGAAGACGCCGACGTGGCCCTTTTAATAGTGGATGCCAACGATAATTTTGAAGAAACCAGCGCCATTTTTGAGGCTTTAAGGCTTAAAGTGCCTGCTATAGTAGTTCTAAATAAGATAGACGCCGCTGCTAATGGTAAAATTGCCGAGGCTACCGAGTTTTTTGCAACCAAGAGTTATTGCAAAAAGATGGTGAAGATATCTGCCCTTCAAAAAGTGCATTTGCAAAAGCTGTTAGCGGAAGTGCTGACATTTTTGCCGGAGGGTATGCCTTTT
>JAOASV010000144.1:0-10915 GCA_030158535.1 Sediminibacterium sp. | reverse complement strand
GATGATTTAAGCGATATGCCTACCAGGTTTTTCGTGGCTGAGCTAATTAGGGAAAAGATTTACCATTTATTTGGAGATGAGATCCCGTACCATAGCGCTGTTTTAATCAATGAGTTTAAAGAAAAGGAAAATATCATTAAAATTCAGGCCGATATTATCGTGCACCGTGAAACCCAGAAGGCTATAATTATAGGGGAGCGCGGGTCTATGATTCGTGAAATTGGGATACAGGCCAGACAAGATATCGAAGCCTTTGTAGGACAAAAAGTGTTTTTAGAACTCTTTGTTAAAGTGCGTCCTAAGTGGAGAGATAACGACAGTCAATTAAAAGAATATGGATATCAATAAATTGATTTACAATTAATTAGGTACAATTATTTGAATATTTATTTTAACTATTTTACAAATATATTATGAGCTATACAGTCGCAATTGTTGGAAGGCCAAACGTAGGTAAGAGTACGTTTTTTAACCGCCTCTTAGAGCAGCGTAAAGCCATTGTTGATGACATTAGTGGTGTAACCAGAGATCGTCAGTACGGTGTTACGGAGTGGAATGGCAAGAGTTTTAACCTTGTGGATACGGGTGGGTTTGTGCCAGATTCTTCCGATATGTTTGAAACCGAAATTAGAAAGCAGGTTAGAATTGCCATGGAAGAAGCGAACGCTATTATATTTATGGTGGACGTAGCTACCGGCATTACCGATTTGGATGATGCCATGGCAGACATGTTAAGACGTACTCCAAAGCCAGTTTACGTAGTCGTAAACAAGGTAGATAACGGAACAAGAGAGCTAGAAGCAACCGAATTTTACGGTATGGGTTTTGAACATAACTTCTTCGTTTCCAGCATCTCAGGTAGTGGTACCGGAGATTTAATGGACGCCATTTGTGCCGAAATTAAACCAGATGATGCGGAGGTTGAGATTTCAGGTTCTGACATTCCTAAGTTTGCCATTATTGGTCAGCCCAATGTAGGGAAGTCTTCACTACTTAATGCACTTGTAGGTGAGGAGCGTACCATTGTAAGTGATATTGCTGGAACAACCCGCGATACCATTCATACCCATTACAATCTATTTCAAAAAGAATTTATATTAATTGATACGGCGGGTATCAGAAAGAAGTCAAAAGAAAAGGATGACCTCGAGTTTTACTCCATTATCAGGGCTGTTAAGGCTATGGATGAGGCCGATGTTTGCTTTATTGTGATTGATGCCCACAAGGGTGTGACCGGACAAGATATCACAATTTTTAGTTTGGCTGCCCGCAAAGGAAAGGGTGTTGTAGTGCTTGTAAATAAGTGGGATCTCGTTGAAAAAGAGACGAATACAGCACGTGACTACGAGAAAAACTTGAAGCAAAAATTAGCTCCATTTACCGATGTGCCTATTTTATTTGTTTCAGCAAAAGAGAAAACCAGGATCTTTAAAGCCATCGAAAGTGGGTTAGAGGTTTTTGAAAGCAAGCGCCGCAGAATTCCTACATCTCAGTTAAACGAAGTGATGTTAAAAGCCGTAGCTGCTTATCATGCTCCGGTGGTAAGAGGAAATACAGTTAAAATTAAATATGTAACGCAGTTACCTACGCCGGTGCCATCTTTCGCCTTTTTTACCAATTACCCGGAAGATATCAAGTCGCCGTATCGTAATTACCTAGAAAACCAGCTCAGAAACAGCTTTAATTTTAAGGGTGTGCCTATTCGCATATACTTTAGAAAAAAATAAAATATAGCGCAAAAAATTTGTTAATATAAATCTGACACCTATCTTTGCGCACAATTATTAACTCAAAAAAACAAATACAATGAAAAAAGTATTCGCAATCTTAGCTGTAGTAGCTTTCGTAGCATGTAACTCTGGTGAAAACAAAGAAGCTGCTGCTGACACAACTGCAACTGTTGACACTGCTGCTGTAGCTGTTGACACAACTGCAACTGCTGACACAACTGCTGTTGATACAACTGCTGCTGCTCACTAGTCGTATTTGTTATAAAACATATACTTCTTGCAAGAAGGTCCTCACGACAAAGTCGTGAGGATTTTTTTTTGTGCCAGTTTGTACCGGTTTCCTATGAATGTACCAGCTTGGCATCAATATTGTTTAGTTCTATGTGCAAAAGATTAGAGACGGGCCTCCGGCCCGTTGTGACAATTTGACCCAGATATCATGATAAAAGAGAACATGTTTTTTAGATCAGAAGAGGATACAGACTTTATGCCCATTATTCCTATGAACGAGCAGGAGTCTGAACAGGATAAAAATATGGTGATACCTTCGGAGCTTGCCATTTTGCCACTGCGCAATACGGTATTGTTTCCAGGGGTGGTTTTACCAATTACCGTAGGGAGGGATAAAAGCATTAAGGCGGTGAATGACGCTTATAAAGCAGACAAGCTTATTGGCGTGGTGTCTCAAAAGGATGCCAATATTGAGGAGCCGGTGGCCGCAGATTTATGTAGCGTGGGTACGGTGGCAAAAATTATTAAGCTTATTAAAATGCCAGATGGTGGCACTACCATCATTATTCAGGGTAAAAAAAGGTTTGAGCTGGTTTCTATGCTCACCGACGACCCGTATTTTAAGGCGAACATTAAATTATTTGAAGAAGACGCTAGCCCGGAAGGGGACGATTTTGCGGCCATTGTAAGCAGCATTAAAGACCTGGCCACACAAATTATTCAGCTATCGCCTAATCTTCCAACAGAGGCGGGGATCATTTTAAAGAGCATCGAAAACCCTTCTTTTCTCATCAATTTTGTAAGCTCTAACTTAAATAGTGATATTTCCGAAAAGCAAAAGTTGTTGGAAATCAATGATATAAATACTAGAGCTGAAAGTTTAATTTTAATACTTCAAAAAGAGCTTCAGTTTGCGGAACTTAAAAATAAAGTGACCAATAAAACCAGAACCGAGCTGGACAAACAACAACGGGATTACTTTTTACAGCAGCAATTAAAGAGCATCAAAGATGAGCTTGGAGGTGATACCAACGAGCGTGAAATTGCAGATATGAAAAAGAAGGCCGAAGGCAAGAAATGGCCGGAAGCTGCAAAAAATGCATTTGACACGGGTGTGGCCAAACTGGAGCGTATGCACCCAACCACCCCCGATTATTCGGTGGTGTACAATCACCTCGATTTAATGCTTGACCTTCCATGGGACAGCTATACTTCCGATAATTACGACCTTAAAAATGCCAAAAAAGTACTGGATTTCGATCATTACGGGATGGCAAAAATTAAGAGTCGTATTCTCGAATACCTAGCCGTTTTAAAGCTAAAAGGCGACATGAAAAGCCCTATTTTATGCTTTTTAGGCCCTCCGGGTATTGGTAAAACCTCACTTGGTAAGTCTATTGCGCATGCCATAGGTCGTAAATATGTGCGTTTGAGCCTTGGCGGTTTACACGACGAAAGTGAAATTAGGGGTCACCGCAAAACCTATATTGGGGCAATGCCGGGCCGTATCCTTCAAAATATTAGAAAATGTAAGTCTTCTAATCCGGTTATGATACTGGATGAAATAGACAAAATCGGTGCCGACCACCGTGGCGATCCTTCATCGGCATTATTAGAGGTATTGGATCCTGAGCAAAACAGTAATTTTTACGACAATTACCTAGAGCTGGAATACGACCTTTCTAAAGTGTTGTTTATTGCTACGGCTAATAATATTCAAAATATTCAGCCGGCCCTACGTGACCGTTTAGAAATTATTGACTTAAGTGGTTACGCCGTAGAAGAGAAGGTAGAAATTGCTAAAAAGCACCTCGTGCCCAAGCAAAAAGAAGCGCACGGTCTCGAAAAAGTGAACTTTAAAATTGCTGATAAGGTCCTTGAAAAAATTATTGAAAACTATACCAGAGAAAGTGGCGTCCGTGAACTTGACCGTCAACTGGCATCCGTCATGCGTTTTCAGGCTAAAGAATATGCCACTAAAAACAAAGTAAAAACAACCTTGACGGCGCCAGACATCGAAAAAATACTGGGTCAAGCACGTTATAGCAACGAAATATACAAGTTGGCCAATATGCCAGGTGTGGCTGTGGGTCTTGCCTGGACCTATGTGGGTGGCGATATTTTATTTATTGAAACCATTTTAAGTGAAGGCAAAGGCGAATTAAAGCTTACCGGTAATTTGGGTAATGTAATGAAGGAGAGCGCGACCACTGCTTTAAGTTATTTACAAGCCAATGCTAAAAAATACGGCATCGACCCTGCAGTGTTTTCTACAAAGAATATTCACGTGCACGTACCAGAAGGTGCTACGCCAAAAGATGGTCCAAGTGCGGGTATTACCATGCTTACTTCTTTAACCTCTGCATTTACGGGTAGAAAAGTAAAACCTTATTTAGCGATGACTGGCGAAATTACACTTCGTGGTCAGGTGTTACCAGTAGGGGGCATTAAAGAAAAAGTACTGGCGGCTAAAAGATCTGGCTTAAAGGAGATTATTATGTGTGCGCAAAATGAAAAAGATGTCAATGAAATTGACAAGGCATTTATTAAAGGAGTAACTTTTCATTATGTAAAAACAATGCAGCAGGTTGTAGACCTTGCGCTTGTTTAATTTTAAAAATTACAACTCATTTATGCGCGCCCGTTTACTTTTTGTTTTTTTATGGGTCGGAGTAGTGCATGCTTTTGCGCAAACACAAGGCGGTAATCCGGTATTTAGTTTTTTAAAAAATCCGGCTACTGCAGAAGTGGCTGCACTGGGAGGATCTAATGTTTCACTCATTGGAAATAATGTAGCAGCAGGTTTTTCTAACCCTTCACTACTAAGGCCTGCGCATCATGGCCAGGTCGCTACTTCTTTTTCAAGTTTACTAGCGGGCATTAATCAGTACAGTTGTATGGCTGGTTATACAGTAGGTGCTCAAAATCTAGGACTCGGTGTTCAATATGTAAATTATGGAAGTATCGATCAAACAGATGCTGCTGGTAATGTATTAGGTATGTACCGCCCTTCAGATTTTGCGGTTCAATTAGGAACTAGTAAACAGTATAAAGACAAATGGTGGCTGGGTGCTGCTGCAAAATTCATTCATTCTAATTATGGGCAGTACCGTTCTTCTGCACTTGCAGTGGACGCGTCACTCACTTATTTTGATGAAGCCGCAGGGCTACAAGCAGGTGTTGTGGTAACCAATATGGGAACGCAATTAAATGCATATGCAGGCGCCGTAAAAGAAGAACTTCCTTTTGAAATAAATGCTGGCATCTCTAAAAAATTAGCAGATGCGCCACTACAATTTTCACTCACCTTACAGCAGTTACAGCGCTTTAATTTACTGGGATCAGATACGAGTTTTATTATTTCAGAATCCGGCAAACAATTTTCAGCCATTGAAAAAATGATGTCGCATGTGGTGTTAGGAGCGCAGTTAGCCGTTAATGAAAATATTCATTGCAACCTTGGTTACAATGTGCTGCGCAGACAATCTTTAAATGGATACAATATCACCAACGGACTTAATGGCGTTACTTTTGGTGTAGCTGTGCTCATGCAAAAACTACATATCAATTACGCTACTGGATTTTACCAGCGTACTATGTTTCATCAGTTATCCCTGAATTTTAATTTTGTCAATAAAGCGCTTTAGTGCAGCGGAGTGATTAAAAAATTTATTTAGTTCCGCCTTTTTTTGGAAGCACTGCTTTAGGTTTGTCAGCCGGTTTGTCTTGCGGCTTGTCAATTGGTTTTGTTACCACAGCAGGTGGCGGCGGTGTTTGTTTTTTTGGATCGGTAGGTTTAGGATCTGTAGCAGGTTTTGTGTCTGTTGCTTTTTGTGATTCAGGAGCAATGTCTTCGGCTTTAATATCAAGAGGTACTGCATAATCACCTTCTGTACCTGTTCCCAAATCTTCACTTTCGGCACCTAATACAGGCGGAGTGTTGTTTAAATAATCCAGCATTATTTCATTTTCAACCATGTCAGGTTTACTAAATGTAAGTTTGGTATCTATGCCACAGTTGGCATCTGCTGCGGCTTTACCAAAAAAGTAACCCCAAATAGGTAGTACGGCTCTACCACCTTGACCCCATGCGCTCTCTTTATTAAAATGTATAAAACGGTCGTCGGCACCAACCCATCCACCTGCAATAAGTTGAGGGGTATAGCCTATAAACCAACCATCACTATTTTCATTGGTGGTTCCTGTTTTTCCTGCAATAGCCATATCAGGCACATAACTCCACATGCCGCGTCCTGTTCCGGCGCGCATCACACCTTCCATCATTTTAGCAACTGAGTAGGCGGTTACTTCACTAATAATTTCTTTTCTTTTTGGCGTAAAAGTAGCTAGCACATTTCCATTTCTATCTTCGATACGTGTAATGTACATGGGCTTTACATTAAAGCCTTTACCCGGAAACATACTGTAGCTCTGCATCATTTCATACAATGAAATTTCACAAGCACCCAGTGCGATAGAAGGGTATGGATCAATATTTGCAGTGATATCGCTACGCTTTAAAAATTCAACCAAACGTTTAGCACTGTTGTTGCCTTCGGTATCTAGTTGTTTTAAAATATATGCCGAGGCACAGTTGCGTGATTGTGCAAGTGCTG
Organism: Sediminibacterium sp.; assembly: GCA_030158535.1. Lineage (GTDB taxonomy): Bacteria > Bacteroidota > Bacteroidia > Chitinophagales > Chitinophagaceae > Sediminibacterium. The sequence goes on along the minus strand of JAOASV010000144.1, from coordinate 4,338 downwards.
CAGCCATTGGCATCGACTGGCCTGTACATGATTTACCTGTGGCAGGCACAAGACCGTAGCTACCAAAACTTTGTTGTTGGTCATATACGGTTGTGTTGGGTGTAAAGCCAGCTTCTTCAATCGCTAAACTATAGAGTAGGGGCTTCATGGTAGAGCCCACTTGTCTTTTGGTATTGATATTAACGTGGTCGTATTTGAAACTCTTAAATCCAATGCCACCTACCCATGCTTTCACTTCGCCTGTTAATGGATCCATGACCATAAAGCCTGCTTGCAACATTTGACGGTGATACTTGATAGAATCGTAAGGCGTCATCACCGTATCTTTTTCACGCGCATCGTTCCAAGTAAAAATGCGCATGTTTACTTTTTCAGAAAATGTTTTTTTAATTTCTTCTTCGTCGAGTCCTTCGTTTTGCAAGTTACGCCAACGGTCCGATTGCTTCATGGCGTTTTGCAAAACATTTTCGTATCCTTTCCAAATACTTCCGTCTTTGATATTGGCTTGGGTGTTAAATATTTTTTGTAGGTAGTTCATGTGCTTACCAACGGCTTCCTCTGCGTACTGTTGCATGCGCGGATTGATGGTGGTATAAATTTTTAAACCATCACGGTAGAGGTTGTAGTTGTCACCATTTTGTTTGGTGTTTTCTTTACACCATTTTTTTAATTCTTCGCCAAGTATCATTCTAAAATAAGGTCCCAATCCCGCCGACTCATCAAGCTTTTTATAATTGAGCTCGATAGGGGTTAATTTTAGTTTTGCTGCTTCTGCCTCTGGTAAATAATTGTTACGCACCATTTGACTGAGTACGGTGTTGCGTCTGTCAAGTGCTAATTTTGGATTGCGGCGAGGGTTGTAAAGAGTGGCTCCTTTTAACATACCAATGAGTACCGCCGACTCCTGCACATTTAAGCGGTCTGGCTCTTTTTGAAAAAATGTTTTAGCCGCATTTCTAATGCCAAATACATTATCTCCAAATGCAACCGTATTTAAATACAGGGTGATAATTTCTTCTTTGGTAAAATTTCTTTCGAGCTTTATGGCAATCAGTGATTCTTTAATTTTTTGAATCATTCGGAGTAAAATATTGCTCGTGCTCCAGTTATTGGTAAATAAGTTTTTTGCTGTTTGCATGGTAATGGTACTCGCGCCACCTTCACTACCTAAAAAAAACAGGGCTCTGCCAAGTGAGCGTGGGTCAATTCCTTTGTGGTCATAAAAGCGTTCATCTTCTGTGGCCACAAGCGCATTTACAACATGCTTGCTAATATCTTTGTATTGAACGTTTATGCGGTCTTCTAAATAAAATTTCCCCATAAGGGTTCCATCCTGCGCATATACCTGACTAGCTAGTGATGCTGTTGGATTTTCGATATCATCGATAGAAGGCATGCTACCCAACCATCCAAAATTAATCATGAGTAAAAAGAGACCAAGGCCACCCATACTCCAAAAAAAGATGCGCCAAAAGACACGAACAGGTTTTGACATTTCCATAATGATGCGTTTAATATTATTGGCCTTCCTCTTTTTTGGCAGGCTGTTTATTGATTTCTTTTTCTATAGTTTCTCTTTGCTTTAATACTTCTAAAACAGCAGCCGCTTTTTTTGCGATGCTACTTCCTTTATAGTTGACTATAATTTTATTTAATTTTTGTATGGCAGCACTGTCTTCTTTGTTTTTCATTAGAAGGGTTGCTTCCATAAATAAAAACTGTGGTGCCCAAATGTCTTTTCCGTACTTAGCGGTAGCTTCATCTTTTAGTGCAAGCGCTTTTTCATATTCTCCTTTGGTAAAATATTCGTAAATAGTATTGTAGCTAATATCTGCACCGCTGATGCTAGGTGTATTACTTACTTCTTTTTTGGTAAGCAATTTGCTACTTGGAAATTTAAGTTGAAAAAGTTTTTGTACCGAATCTGCTCTTGCCTCATCGCCAACAACGCTATAGCAAAGTGCTAAATTGTGATAGGCCAAATCAAGTGAAGCGCCTGATAAAAACTTACTGATATAAAAACGGTAGGCTTCTATAGCAGAAGGGTAGTCGGACAAATTCAGTTGAAATATTTGCGCATTGTCAAGTAGCGCTTTAGCCCATTTTTCGTTGGAGGCTTCTAATTGTTTGGCTCCAGTAGGAATTGATTCGGCAAGTGCTTCGTAACTAATAGTTGAACTGCTGTCTTTGTTTGTGGCATCTGTGGTGACTGCGGCCGTATTTATTGATGCTGTTCCAATACTGGCATCCAGTGCGGCTTGCCTTCTCCAGTTGTCAAGGTTTTGTCTATTGCCCCATGTTGTTTTAAAAGTGGCCGCTCCTTTTGAACGGAGTGCTTTATTTAAAAAATAAAAATCGGTATTGGCAGTACTGCTAAACAAATCAAAATTTGCAGCCGCATTTGCGTCTAGTATTTTATCCTGTGAGGCGTCATCTTTTTCTTTGCGTAATTGTTTGTACAGCTTTCTTAAAAAAATGGTCCTTTCAATTTCTGGAAGTGCTGCAATTTTTTGCAAGCTATCTTCTAATTCAATAATGGTTAAATTGGCATTGATGAGTTGAAGAGCTGGCTTTCTGGTTTCAATTTTTTCTTTTTGAAATTGCTCCAGGTTTTGAATATTGATGCTATCATAAAATTTATAGGCAGCACCATATTTTTTTTGATCGTAATTGATATCGCCTAGTAGTACAAATGATTTTTGCTTTTGTAATTCATTGTCACCTGCATATTTAATACTCTCTAATAAATAATTTTGTGTAAGGGTATAATTCTTTTTTGAAAGTTCTATCGAAGCCGCTGCAAAATAAATTACATCTTTATAGGCTTCGTATCTATCTTTTTTTGCCATCAGTAGTAGCGCTTTACTGTCGGCTCCTGTAGTAACGCTTAATCTATTGAGTGCAACGTTAGCGTAAATTTCTAGATAGGGGTCCTGCGCTGCATCAATGGCTGTTTGAAAGTACTGTTTAGCTAGTGTGTAGGTGCCAGCTTTTTCATACAACTGCGCTGTTAAGTATGCTTTTCTTGATTTATCTGCTTTACTTTCTGCAAATGGGATTGTTTTTGCTAAAAAGTTAGCAGCTAATTCGTAACGTTCACCTTTGTAATGCCCATATGCCGTTAATTCGTCGAGTGTGGGAATAAGTCTTGCAGGGAATATTTTATCTGTTCTTAAAAGCGCTGCTAATCCTGTTGCTTCGGATTGTTTATTTTGTTCGAGATAGGTGCGAATCATCCACAAAAAACTTTCGTTCCTGCTAGGAATGGTGGTGGTAATTTTTTGCCAGATATTTCTTTTTTCATTGGTTGAAATAGAAAATACGCCACCCGTGTTACTAATATTACTTCCAATTGGAATATCAGCGCCCTCGTCTTTTGGTGCGAAAGCGTAGTTGACATATTTAAAAACGGCAAGTGCCGAATCGTAATCTTGGCGGTGTAAATATGCTTTTCCTAAAATGATGTATAAGTTATCAACCCAATCACTTCTTAAATCATGTAACAAAATACCAGCAGTACATTTGTAAATAATGGTATCAATTTCATCCTTTGCCGTAACTTCTAAACTATAGGGATAGAAGGGGAGAAGCTCCGCATAGTTTTCGATTTGCTTTTGGGTAGCTCTTTCAATAATTTCATTAAGCCTATTTGTGGCATTAAAAACGTAGTTGTACCTCGTAACCGTATTGTTAAATATTCGCTTAGGTAACCTAAATCCTTTTTCGCCTGTTTTTTCGGCGGGTAAGAGTCTTTCGGTGTACGGTTTGTTTTTTTGTAAACTTATGCCCGTGTAAGGTTGGGCAACTAAATCGTATGCCAAGCCAACCAACAAAAATAATACCAGCGCATAGGTTTTCATGTATCTCAAAATAGGCCTTAAAAATACATTTATTTCTGTTTTGAGGGCGTATTAAAACAACTTTAAGGGCTACCTTTATGCTTATTTAACAATATGGACACCATACCTACAAAAAACGAGCCCACCCGCCTTGGTACCCACTACCGTTTAGTGGTAATGGACGACGATACTTTTGAAGAAGTTGTCACCCTCAAACTCTCCAGAACAAGCGTATATATTGGCTTAAGTACATTGTTCGTTTTTCTAATTGGTATTACCATCGTTTTTATTGCATTTACACCGCTTAAATATTACATACCAGGATATGGCACGCGTGAAGGTCGCGCGGCACTTCAAAATTTAAAAATCAGAACCGATTCTTTAGAGCAAGTGATCCGTTACAACGAACAATATTTTAACAGCGTTAAAAAAGTGATGGAAGGAACAGACAAGGGGATGGAATTGGATACGGTTCCATTAAATATTCCAAAGGCAGAAG
>JAOASV010000143.1 GCA_030158535.1 Sediminibacterium sp. | reverse complement strand
GGTTAAAATGAGTACTAAAGCAACGAGGAGACTGACTTTCACAATGGATTTGTTAGATATCATGTATTATCTTTTTGTTAACAACAGACGCAAAATTGTAAATCCTATATTAACAAATTGTTACGCGAACGTTACGGAATTGTTACCAAGTGGCAGAAGGATACCTAAATAGCAATTTTATTATTGATTATCAATCACTTATGTTAATTAACAATTTGATAATATACCTAATTGAGCGAGGATAGCAGATTTTGCCACCTTTGGTATGTTATTTTAAAAAAATCTAAATCATGGACTTTAATTCAATTTTCAAAGTATTCTTACCAAAAGACCGCGTATTCTATCAGTTATTTGAAGACGTGGCAGAACATGTGCACCAAATGGGTGTCAAACTCAAAGAGATGGTGAATCAAGCAGATGCTGATAAAAGAGCAAGTATTTTAGCACAAATTGAATCATTAGAGCATACCAACGACGATTTAACCCATAACATTTTTACAGAGCTTGGAAGAAACTTTATCACACCATTTGATAGAGAAGATATTCACTACCTAGCTACTTCATTAGATGATATCGCAGATTACATTTATGCCTCTGCTAAAAAAATCAATTTTTACAAAATCAATCCCAATGATTTAGGTATCCACAAATTAACGGAACTTATTTTACAAGGCACCATCGAAACAAAAAAAGCGGTACTAGGTCTTCGCGATATGAAAAATATCAAAGGCATGACAGATGCAATGATTAAGGTAAATAGCATCGAAAATCAAGCAGATGATGTATTTGATATGAGTATCGAAAAATTATTTGAGCAAGAAAATGATTTTAAAATCATCATTAAAAAAAGAGAAATCTATCAAGTACTTGAAATTGCAACCGACAAAATCGAAGATGTTTCAAATGTAATTGAATCTATCATTATCAAGTACGCTTAATTAAAGAATAATGAGTTTATTAATTGTCATTATCGCATTAGCGTTAATATTTGATTATATCAATGGTTTTCATGACGCGGCTAATTCTATTGCTACCGTTGTATCAACAAAAGTTTTAACACCATTTCAGGCTGTTTTGTGGGCGGCATTATTTAATGTAGTGGCATTTTTTATTTTCAAAGACCACGCAGTTGCCAATTCCATTAGCAAAACTGTATTCAAAGATTTTATTACCCTCCCTGTAATTTTTTCTGGATTATTAGCCGCTATTTTTTGGAATTTACTTACCTGGTGGTACGGTATACCTTCTTCCTCTTCACATACCTTAATTGGTGGATTTGCAGGCGCTGCTATTGCGCACGCACTAACCGTTAAAGGCATTAACTATCCTTGGTCTAAAATAGTAGATAGCCATACCATTTTAATGACAGTGTTTTTCATTTTTTTAGCACCTATCATTGGTATAGTAATATCTGTGTTTATTACAGTCGTAACTATTATGCGCAACATTTGGCTTCGCATTGCAATCATTATTGCAGTAACCTTAGGTACCGCTGTATTATTTGACAATTTCGAAACCAATAAAATGAACGAAAACGTTCAGAAGTTTTATGGAATTGATAAATACAAAAAAGAGGTTACTACCATTAAAGAAGAGCTTGAAACCAAACAGGGTAATAGTGACCTACTTGCAAAACTTGCACTCAATCAAGAAAAATTAGATAAGGCAACTGTTTACTATAATCATATTAAGCCATATGTTAATGACTTTGATAATTCAAGTGCAAACGCTATAGCAAAAATAGCAAATGATAGCGGATGGCTTAAAAGTGCTGCTGCTAGCAAAATTAAAGATGCTGTAAGAAATGCAAACGACTATTTAGTATTAGAGTCTAAAGCGCCATCAGACAAAGCAGTAAAAGCCGAATACGATATTGCAAAAGAAAAAACAGAAGGCTATAAAGAACCTTTAAAATCATATTTAGCTGGTGAAATTTCTGTTGACTCTGCTATTAAAGTAGTAAATGCAATTTATCCAATTAAGCCACAAAACATAGAAAAAGTAAAAGGTAAAATTGAGAAATTTAATATCGAAAAGTCTTTTGCTGCAGAAATTGACAAGGCAGATAACTCCATGATTGTTTATGGAATTTTAATTTCTTCTTTGATCTTTATTTTAATTTATTTATACGTTGAAAAAATAAAAACGCCAACAGCTTATACCGTTGCTTATATGTTCAAGAAATTACAGCTATTTAGTTCGGCTGCATTTAGTATTGGGCATGGTGGCAATGATGCGCAAAAAGTAATGGGAATTATTGGAGCGGCATTAATTGCTAGTGGAAGTATACAAGATTTTGGTCAGCTACCAAGCTGGGTGCCAGTTGCTTGTTATTTAGCTATTGGCCTTGGTACCATGAGCGGTGGCTGGAAAATCGTAAAGACAATGGGATCAAAAATTACTAAAGTAACACCACTAGAAGGCGTTGCTGCAGAAACTGCTGGTGCATTTACTTTATTTTTTACAGGACAAATGGGTATCCCAGTATCAACCACACATACCATTACAGGTTCTATTATTGGAGTGGGTGCTACTAAACGTTTAAGTGCGGTTAGATGGGG
>JAOASV010000142.1 GCA_030158535.1 Sediminibacterium sp. | reverse complement strand
GGGGTTACTAAACTAACAATTGGTTCGTTATTAAATCCTACAAGGCCAATATCCTGTGGCATCGAAAGTCCTTTTTCTTTAATGGCGAGCATGGCGCCAATTGCCATACGGTCACTAATGGTAAAAATAGCGTCCGGTCTATTTTTGGATGCGAGTAATTCTTTGGTTGCTTCGTAAGCGTATTGTTGGTTAAAATCACAATGTATCATGTGTCCTTTGTCCGCTCGTAAGCCATGTGCCTTAAGGGTTTGAAGGTAGCCTTCCATTCTTTTATTACTAATATTTAAATTTTCGGGTCCAGCTAAAATGGCAATTTTTTTATAGCCTTGTTCAATTAAATGTTCGGTTGCTTGCCTTCCTCCATCAATATTATCAAGTCTAATTTTTGGCGCTTCTATATTATTTACAATACGGTCAAATAATACAAGTGGAATTTTTTTATCCTGAATTTTTTTGATGTGTTCGAACACTTTCGTTTCACTTGAAACAGAAACAATAAATCCATCTACTAAACTATCTAATAGTCTTTTGGTATTGACCATTTCTCTTCCATAGCTCTCGTCACTCTGACAAACCATTACGGTGTAGCCGGCACCTAGTGCAACTTCATCAATGCCTTTAACCATAGTGGACAGTACATAATCTAAATTGGGAATGATAACACCAATGGTATTTGTCTGTCTATTGAGTAGGCTAAGTGCAAGTCTATTGGGTTGATAATCTAGTTTTTCGGAAAGTGCTTTTACGGCAGCCTTTGTTTCAGCTTTAACATCTGGGGCATCCCTTAAAGCTCTACTTACTGTTGACGTAGATATATTAAGGGCAATAGCGATGTCTTTTATGGTGATTTGTTTTTCCATAGAGTGGTATAAAATTAGGGGCCAATAGATACAATTTACGAGAAATTGCCGGTAGCGTTACCGGTAACGTTATCGGCAATATTATTGATATAATCTCTAACAAAAAAACTATTTATTTAGAAAAATATTAATAAAATACGCCAAAATATAGATAAAATTACAGACCTTCTCTATCAAGTTCCTATTCAATTACGCTTAATATTACCTCACGATTGATTGATTCTTAACTGCCTTATGAAAAAAACTACATCATTTTTTTTGAGTGTAACACTTGTGTTATTGACCCAAATAGCCGGGTATGCGCAAAAGCATCCAATTGCATTTTCTACGGCAGCTGACATAGCGCTCGTTAAAAAAAATATTCCTGTTAATCCACTAATAAAACAATCGTTTGAAGAAATTAAAACATCGGTAGACGCCGTTTTAGGAAAAGATATTGATGTGCCTGTTCCAAAAGATGCAGGTGGTGGGTACACGCATGATAAACACAAGGATAATTACAACCTAATGTTTAACAGCGGCATGCTCTATCAATTAACGGGCGATGTTAAATATGCAAAGCTTGTAAAAGATTTGTTTTTTAAATACGCTGTTTTAAATCCCACATTAAAAAATCATCCGCAGGCAACAAGTACTTCTCCAGGTCGAATTTTTTGGCAAGCACTCAATGATGCCAATTGGCTCGTATACGCTGGTCTTGCATTTGATTTGATTCATGATTATTTAACCCCCGCCGAAAGAGCACAAATTATAGCTGGAGCCTTTAAGCCTGAAGTAGATTATTTTACAAAAGAGATTACACCTTGGTTTGACTTAATTCATAACCATGCCGTGTGGGCTTGTGCCGGTGTTGGAATTGTTGGTATCGCTACAGATAATGAAGACTATGTGCAAATGGCTTTATACGGTTCCAAAAAAGATGGGAAAGCGGGATTAACGGCACACTTAGATGGTTTGTTCTCACCAAATGGTTATTACAACGAAGGTCCTTATTATACCAGGTACGCGGTACTTCCATTCTTTTTGTTTGCCAATGCAGTCAATCATGCAAAGCCTGAACTTAAAATATTTGAAAGACGCAATAAAATTTTAAAACAAGCTTTAGATGGTGCGTTGGAGCAAACCAATTTAGATGGTGGTTTTTATAGTTACAATGATGCATTAAAAGAAAAGACTTTTATTTCAAATGAAATTGTGGTGGCGCTAAATATTGCTTGGGAAGTTTATGGGGCCAATGCTGCGTACTTGCCGGTAGCTAAAGCGCAAAACCGAGTTACGCTTAGTAAAGGCGGCCTGGGTGTGGGTCAAGCACTTTTGCAAAATAAAAGTATCCCTCCGTTTTTTCCTTACAAGTCAGTTGTGTTTACGGATGGGGCAAATGGAAATATGGGTGGCGTTTCTGTACTACGTAATGGGAAAGATAAAAATCTTACTTCTTTAATTTTTAAATATAGTTCGCATGGTTTATCGCACGGTCATTACGATAAACTAAATATTAACTTATACGATAACGGAAACGAGATTTTACAAGATTATGGCGCAGCACGTTTTATTAATATAGAACAAAAATATGGTGGCAGGTATTTGCCTGAAACTAAATCCTATGCGCAGCAAACGATTGCACACAATACCATCACCGTAGATGAAAAAAGTCATTTTAACGGTGTAGAGGCAGTAAGCGAAAAACACAATCCTGTTCCTTTATAC
>JAOASV010000141.1 GCA_030158535.1 Sediminibacterium sp. | reverse complement strand
AAAAGTGTGGAATACGCATTTAATAATTACCCTGCTATTAGTGAATATGTAAGTTGTCACGCACAAGAAATGAGCGAAACAGTCATGCGCCAACACATAGATTTATACGTCAATGATTTTAGTAGAGACATGGGGGATACCGGCAAAAATGCCATAGAAACCCTTGTAAGAATTTACCAACAAATGAATCCTACGTTTAGTACTACTCCACCATATCACTCAACTCTAGCCAGCGTAGTTCCATTTCTTCCAAAGACTGTGTAACTTTTGTAAGCGCATCTGCGAGCGTTGTAATTTGATCGTAATTCAAATTTTCATTACTCATTTGGGCCGTTAATTTTACTTTTTCGGCTTCTAATACGGGCATCTCTTTTTCTAGCTTTTCAAACTCATGCTTTTCTTTAAAAGTCATTTTCTTTTTTGGAGTAGCAGGAACCACTGGTGCAGCAGGCTCAATAGTGGCAGGCGCTTTGACCGGGCTGTTCGTTCCATTTGCCTTGGCCGTTTCCTGTTCCTTAAGCCAAATACGGTACTGGGTATAGTTTCCTGGGAAATCCCTTACAAAACCACCACCTTCAAAAACAAATAAGTGATCTACTAAACGGTCCATAAAATAACGGTCGTGCGACACAATCATCACACAACCCTGATACTCTGTTAAAAAACTTTCAAGTACCGCAAGCGTAGGTAGGTCAAGGTCATTGGTAGGCTCATCTAGAATTAAAAAGTTAGGATTTCTAAATAAGATGGTTAACAAATGCAGTCTCTTTTTTTCACCACCACTTAATGACGATAAATAGGTATACTGCTTATCAGGAGGGAATAAAAACAACTCTAAAAACTGAGCTGCACTGATGCTGCCTCCCTTTGCCAAAGGAAAACTTTCGGCAAAAGATTTTACATATTCAATTACTCTAAAATCCTGCTTAACATCGAGGCCTGTCTGAGAAAAATTACCAAATACAACCGTATCACCTACATTTACTTTACCACTTGTGGGCGTTTCAAGCTCCTGAATAATATTTAAGAAGGTAGACTTTCCTATTCCATTTTTACCAACCACACCTACCCTTTCTCCTTTCGAAAAAGTATAATCAAAGCCTTTTAGTATTTCTAAATCGCCGTATGATTTATTGACCTTTTTTAATTCAACAATTTTGCCACCCAGCCTGCTCATTTTTGCTTCTAACTGTAACTGCGCGTCTTCAATTTTTTGTTTGGCCCTGGCTTCTACCTCATAAAAATTATCTTGCCTGCTCTTACTTTTAGTAGTACGTGCTTTAGGTTGCTTACGCATCCACTCTAGCTCTTTGCGGTATTGGTTTCTAGCCTTGTCAATACTAGCCTGTTCACTTTCTATGCGCGCTGCCTTTTTTTCCATGTACGATTCATAATCGCCTTTATATACATACATGTTTTCTCTTTCAAGCTCCCAAATTTCATCACATACAGCGTCTAAAAAATACCGGTCGTGCGTTACAAGTAATAGCGTAATATTTTCGCCATTTAAATAATGCTCTAACCACTCAATCATTTCTACATCGAGGTGGTTGGTAGGTTCATCCATCATAAGTAATGTATGCTGATGCTCGAAACCAATATCGATCAGTGTTTTTGCAAGCGCTACTCTTTTGCGCTGACCACCACTTAATTCGTTTACCTTTTTTTGAAGGTGATGGATATTTAATTTGCCTAAAATTTGTTTGACCTTAGCCTCAAAATCCCAGGCACCCAAATCATCCATTTCCATGATGCTATCAGAAATAAGCATACCGTCTTCCGCTTCCATTGCCAGTTCATATTTTTGAATGGCTTTAATGATTGGATGATTGGCCTTAAATATATTTTCGACAATCGTTTTATCCTCGTCAAAAATGGGGTCTTGTTCAAAAAGTGCGACAGTCACCTCTTTATTGATCCAAAACTTTCCACTATCTGGCGTTTCCTGACCCGCCAAGATTTTTAACAGTGTAGACTTCCCTACCCCGTTGCGCGCAATAAGGGCAATTTTGTCCCCCTCGTTGATATTAAAGGAAATATTATTGAAAAGCGGGTTAATCCCGTAACTTTTTGTGAGCCCCTCTACAGATACATAATGCATGGCGCAAAGGTAACACTCAGCGGCCTAAGTTTACCCCCAGATTGTTATTTCAGGTTCACAGATGCCCTTATCTTTGTATTATGAAGCAGTTTAACGTTCCTACTGGCTATAGAAGCCCACTTATTAGTGCTATTAAACAGTACCGAAAAGACGAGGATAAGCTTAAAAAAGATTTTACCCCAACTTTATTGAAGCTTGGGAATGTTCATATTTATTTGGCTAGACATTTTGGATTTTGCTATGGCGTAGAAAATGCCATAGAAATTGCTTTTAGAACCATCGATGAAAACCCGGGTAAAAGAATTTTCTTACTCAGCGAAATGATTCATAACCCACAAGTAAATGAAGACTTACTAGCAAGAGGTGTGCAATTTTTACAAGACACCAATGGCAAAACATTAATTTCACTCGATACATTAACAAATGAAGATATTGTTATCATCCCCGCATTTGGTACAACGCTAGAC
>JAOASV010000140.1 GCA_030158535.1 Sediminibacterium sp. | reverse complement strand
CAACGGCGAGGGCATCCGTGGCATCAAAGTATTGTGGCTTTACTTCTATTTGAAGTGTACGTTGTAACATTTGCCAAACCTGATCTTTACTTGCATTACCGTTTCCGGTAATCGATTGCTTAACTTTTTTAGGTGCGTACTCAGTTACAGAGAGCCCTGTTTGCATGGCTGCGGCAATCGCTACACCCTGTGCCCTTCCTAACTTAAGCATACTTTGCACGTTCTTTCCAAAAAAGGGCGCTTCAATAGCAAAAGTGGTAGGACGGTATAATTTAATAAGTTCTACAACCTTGGAGTGAATCATTTCAAGGCGGGCGTAAATATCTTTTTGCCCGGTTAGTTTTAAAGCATCTATCAGTATCACTTGCGGGGTGCTATTTGTAATACGCAAGAGGGCGTATCCCATAAGTTGGGTGCCGGGGTCAATGCCTAATATGATCTGATCTTTTTTCAATTTGATGTGAAATTACAAGCTTCCTTTGAGATTCTACCTACTTTTGCTCCACAAGCTTTTTTGAGTCATCTAAATGTTGATAGCACTGCAAAAGAAAATAAACATATTGGTTCAGTACCTGTTGGCCCCCATCTTATTTGTATGGCTATGCTATTCTATTTATCATCAAATAAGTGAACAAAAACAGTTACCTAGTTTTATTGCCTCTTTGCAACAAATACCAGTGGCTACTGCTTTTTGGTACTTGCTTAGCATAACCTTATTAACAGCGTTTAATTGGGGTTTAGAAGCATTTAAATGGAAGCGTTTAACAAATAAGTTAGAGCCACTTTCTTTTAAGGCAGCGTATGCGGCTATTTTAACAGGGCAGGCGGTTTCATTTTCTAGCATTAATAGAGTTGGAGAATCTATTGGTAAATCAATGTTACTATCTGATGGTAACCGTTTAAAAGGCGTGGTGCTTTCTTTTGTAGCAAGTGCTAGTCAACTATTAGTTACACTGATTACTGGTTTGATCGCAATTATTTGGTTGTTTCCAAATATACGTATTGGGTTACAGGATCAACTTCACTTATCGGCATCAGTCTTATCTAGTTTTTATGTTGCTTTGTTTGTTGTAGTTGGTTTGTTTATTATTTGTTATATGGCCATTCCATTTTTCGCAAATAAACTTGCCAAGGTCTCTTTTTTTTCTAAGTACGTTTATTTAATTACATCCGTACAATCGGTCCCTAAACGTTTATTACTCGAGCTTTCCTTTATATCTAGCGCCCGGTACCTTGTATTTTTACTTCAATATTTGTTAATTTTTAGATTGTGCGGCGTTCTTATTGATCCCCCAACAATTATGGCGCTTACTGGGGTACTTTTTTTAATACTCGCTATTATACCTACCTTAACCCTAGCAGAATTAGGTATTAGAGGAAAAGTGAGTTTGATTTTATTTGGCATGTATAGTTCAAATACGATGGGCATTTTAGCGGCGGCAGGCGGCATTTGGCTGTTAAATTTAATTATACCCGCTTGCTTAGGTGGCATGATATTATTACGTTTACAATATTTTAGAAAGCGCTCTTAATTCAAATCAGATGATTAAAAAAATAGCAGCTTACTGTTTTATCTGTTTGTTTTTAGTACATCCATTAAAAGCAGGAGATGATTTTTGCGGCATTAAAAATTTTGCATTTAATAGCGGCGAAGAAATTAATTATAATTTATACTATTCGGTCATTGGATTATACATTAATGCCGGTTCAGCAAAATTTGGGGTCGCGCAAGAAAAAATAAACGAGACGCCTTCTTACCACGTTACTTGTATTGGGACATCAAATAGCAGGTACGATTGGATTTTTAAAGTGCGCGACCGCTACGAATCCTATATCGATACGCTTCATTTGCAGCCCATCAAATTTGTTAGAAATATTGAAGAAGGCAGTTATAAAAAGCAGGAGAATATTGTTTTCAATCAAAAGCTTAATACGGCAACAGGTGCTGAGGGTGTATTTAAAATTCCCAATTGCGTTCAGGATGTAGTAAGCTCCATCTATTATTTACGCAATATTGATTTTAATAAATACAAACCAGAAGATAAAATCCCGTTTAATTTATTTTTAGACAATCAGGTCTACAATGTATACATTAAATACCTCGGCAAAGAGCGTATCAAAACCCAGTACGGCAGTTTTAATGCTATAAAATTTAAACCCTTACTACTCAAAGGAACTTTATTTGAAGGAGGAGAAAAAATGACCATCTGGGTTACCGACGATTTAAACCATATTCCGGTACGCATCGAAAGTTCCATTATTGTGGGAAGTATTAAAGCGGATATGATGAGTTTTAAAAACCTCCGATATCCATTAAGTTCGCTGGTAAAAGCGAGGTAGGCTTGAGTCTTGTTTAAACGCCGCTCAATTATAAATCTGCTAATGTAAAGGCTTCGCCGGCTCTAATCCCTTTTTCTGTTTGTATGAGATTTACGCATTCGTGCACAGCGTCGTGTTCAAAAAAGAGCACATACTGTTTTTCAAAAGCCTCTTGTAAAAAAGATTTCTTTTCAGTGAGCGTTGTTAAAGGAAACATATCATATGACATTACATACTGTAATGGCAAATGCCCTACAGATGGCAGCAAATC
>JAOASV010000139.1 GCA_030158535.1 Sediminibacterium sp. | reverse complement strand
ATCGCCAGCTGAAATATTTTCGTTTTTGCTAATTAATAGTGGGCCAACACCATTGCCCATGGCACCACCACTGTTTAAAAGGGTATGCGTGTTTAGTAAAAGCGGCAGAACGCCGTAACTAATTTTTGAAAAATCCAACCTGTCTTCTAGTGCAAAATTATTTAGGGTTTGAACGTCTTCTAAGTGTATGTCAAAATCTAAACCCTCAGTATCAATTTTTTTATTAACGAGTGCGTCAAAAATAAAAGTATCATTAGGGCAGGGCGAAAAACCAAGACTTAATTTCATGGCGCTATTTTTTTAAACCATTTTCTAGGGTGGCTAAATAGGTAAGCACGTATGCTTCTAATTGTTCAATAGATTCTTTAAGTTTCCATTTTGCCTTATTTCTTTCTCCCACATAATTTGATACAGCCCTTATTTGAATAAATGGAGTTTTGGTAAGGCCGCCTACATAATGAAGCGCAGCGCCTTCCATACTTTCTAAAACGGGGTTGTGGGCAGCTATAATTTCTTTGATTCGTTTAGGTGAGGTTGTTATTTCATTAATGGTAACCGCTGCCACCGTATCCGATTTCAAAACATTCAGTGACCTAATACCAGGGTTTATTAATTTTCTTTTCTTAAAGGGCGCTTCATTCTCGTTTGTTAATTGGCTTTCAAATAAATCTTTAAAAATTCCATTTTCGCGAACGCCTAAATCGGCTATGGATTCTGATGCCACCACCATTACTTTTCCAAGGGGCTCTGTTTTAATATAGGTGCCGGCAATGCCCATTTGAATGATCAAATCAGGTTGGTGTGCAGTAGCCAGTTGCGTGAGCTTAACCCCGGAGGCGAGCATGCCTATGCCCGTTGCATGAAAGCTCAATTTTAGTTTGCTTTTTTTAAATAGTAGGCTTGCTTTTTTAGCAGAACCATCTAGTTCTAGGTTAGTGGCAGCTGTTATTATTACCCGCATAGATTACAAAAATACTCCGATTCTGCCTACCTTTGCCAAAATATTGGTCAGATGGTTTATTTAACAAGACAAGAACATTTTAACGCAGCCCATAAATTATACAATCCTAATTGGTCTAATGAGCAAAACAATGCCGTATTTGGTGTTTGCGCCAACGAAAATTGGCATGGCCACAATTATGATTTGTATGTTACCGTAAAGGGCAATCCAGATCCGGAAACAGGGTTCGTGTACGACGTTAAAAAGTTAAGCCAGTTAATTAAAAGCCAGGCGGTAGACAAACTAGACCATAAAAACCTCAACCTAGATGTTGATTTTATGGGGGGTAAACTATGCAGCACCGAAAATTTGGCAATTGCTATTTGGGAGCAGCTAGCTCCTCATTTGCCTAGTTCTGTTGAGCTTCATTGCATAAAACTCTATGAAACACCCCGTATTTACGTCGAATATTTCGGTAAATAGGGTCATTTTCACTTTTTTTAAGGTCATTCTAAACAAATTTACTAGCGTCTTGTTATTATCTTTGACGTCAGGTTCTTTTGTTAATGTATAACACAAAAGGCAGGGCCACTTGATCAGCACACTTCTGAAACAGTGCCTAGCCATTAACAAAATACTTACTTGATTTAATTATTTTTTATGTGGGTGTAAGTGTACGTCCCAAAAAACAAGATCCCAAAGCTTTAGCAATGGATAAACATAAAGTATCTGTTTTTAGAAAGGAACATTTTAATGCAGCGCACAGGCTGCACAACCCTGCATGGACTCCCGAAAAAAACAACGAAATATTTGGTCTTTGCAACAACCCCAATTTTCATGGCCACAACTATGAATTGATTGTTCAGGTTACTGGGTACCCAGATCCTGAAACGGGTTATGTAATAGATACCAAAAAATTAAGTGATCTTATTAAACTTGAAGTGCTCGCTAGGTTTGATCATAAAAACTTAAACCTTGACACTACATTTTTTGCAACACTGAATCCAACTGCCGAAAATATTGCAGTGGTGATTTACGAACTTTTAAGAGCAAAAATTAATTCAACATTAGATTTAAAAATCAGATTATATGAAACAGAACGAAACTTTGTCGAATATCCATCTTAAGGATGGTAAGATTATTCTTACAGAAGAGGAAATTGATGCGGCAGGAGACAACCATATCAGTACTTCTGTGGATACTCCAATGCGCGCAGGTGCATTTGATCAATCAGAAGATGAAAAAATTGCTGCAATCGAAGAGAGGTTTGCAGAAATCATGGACATACTAGGCCTTGATCTTACAGATGATAGTTTGCGCGGTACACCAAAACGTGTAGCAAAAATGTATGTCAAAGAAATCTTTAATGGTTTGAACCCAGCCAACAAACCAAAGATGGCCCTCTTTGAAAATAAGTACAAGTACAATGAAATGCTGGTAGAAAAAAACATTTCATTTTACAGTAATTGTGAGCACCACTTTGTACCTATCATGGGCAAGGCGCATATCGCATACATTAGCAACGGCACCGTAGTTGGCCTTAGTAAATTAAACCGTCTGGTAGATTATTTTGCTAAACGTCCACAAGTGCAAGAGCGTTTAACGATGCAAATTGCCAAAGAATTACAAAAAGATTTAGGCACAGATGATGTCGCTGTC
>JAOASV010000138.1 GCA_030158535.1 Sediminibacterium sp. | reverse complement strand
TAATAGAGCGGGTCGTTTAATGGATCAATTGGAAGCGGCGGGTATAGTAGGGCCAAACCAAGGAAGCAAGGCTAGGGAAGTACGCTTTAAAACCGATACTGAACTCGAGATGTTTTTAGAAACACTCTAAATCCTATCTTTGCCGGCAATAAGCCCAAAATCAACATCCATGAAAAAGTTATTTTCACTTTTTATAGTTTTCCTTTTAGTTGTAAGTGCACATGCACAAAACGATCCCAATGCCAAAAAGGTATTGGATATGGTAAGTGCTAAAGTAAAAAGCTTTACCACCATCACTGCAAATTTTTCTATCAATTCGGTGTCTAGTAAAGGAAAAAACAATGGTGTTAAATCGGGCGTTATTTCTATTAAAGGGGCTAAATATGTTTTAGCGCAAGGTAAAATGCAAGTGATTTGCGATGGCGCAAAAACCTACAATTATGATGGCGCTAAAACTATTACGGTTACAAGTTTAGAGGAGAGTGGTCAATCATTAAGTCCACAAAAGATTTTGTCTGGTGATTATGCCAAAGATTTTGTTTGCAAATTAATTGGCAATAAAGCAGGACAAAGTGAAATTGAAATGAAGCCGATCGATCCGCGCAAAAACTTTTCTAAAGTGAATGTTTTTGTTGATAATGCAAAATCAATGATTACCAAAGCGGTTATACTAGATAAGAGTAACAATACTTTACAAGTTAGCTTTAGCAATTTGGTTTCTAATAAAGCATTAGACAACGCAATCTTTGTTTTTAACAAAGCAAAGTATCCAAAAGACGTTGAGATTTTAGATTAATCCTACACTTTATTGCACTAAAAAAGTAACACCCTCAAGGGCTAAGTCTGTGTTAGCAAACACGGTGCGGGCCTCCTGTACATGGGTTTCAATACTTTCATATTTACTACTAAAATGTCCAATGAGTAAGCGTTTTACGCCCGCTTCTTTGGCAATGGTTGCAGCCTGTGTGGTGGTGGCATGAAAACGTTCTGCTGCTTTTTGTGTTTGGTCTTGTAAATAAGTGGCTTCGTGGTACAGTAAATTAGCGTCCATTGCATGCGTTACCAAGTTCATGTCAAAAATAGTATCGGCGGTGTAGGTATATTTTTTATTGGGGCTTGCTGGATCCGTTAAGTTTTCGTTTAATAAAACGGTCCCATTTTTTGTTTGGTAATTGCTTCCTTTTTTTAATTCGTCATAAAAACTAAAGGGCACATCTGCAGCAATCACTTTTTCTTTATTGATTTTTCGGGGCGCTTTGTTTTCTGAAATGGTAAAACCATAACAAGGTATCCTATGCTGGGTAGGAAAGCAGCTAACTTTAAATTTTGGGGTTTCAATAAGGGTCCCTGCACCAGTAATGGTATGAAAATGCAAGGGGTAGGGTATGCTTGACCCTGCTACCGCTAATTGCATGTCAACAATTTGTTGGAGGCCTGGCGGGCTAAAAATGGTTAATTCGGTGGTTCGGCCCAGTAACCCCATGCTGGTAATAAGTCCAATGAGGCCAAAATAATGGTCGCCATGGAGGTGGGAGATGAAAATATGGTTGATTTTGCTTCTTTTTACCTTGTAACGGCTCATTTGTATTTGGGTAGCTTCTCCGCAATCTATAAGAATAGACTGGTCCTGAATGCTAACCACCTGGGCCGTTGGATGCCTATCGTAGGCCGGAAGGGCCGAATTATTGCCTAAAATAGTGACTCCAAACATATATTTATGGGAAAATGGCGTAAAAAGATGCCCAAATTTATCCTTTTTACATTATAATACCTACCTTTGCAGCCGATAAAAAATAGAAGAAAACAATTACGGAGTCTTATTTAAACATTTTGAAATGTCGCATTTAACAAAAGAAAAAACAGCAAGTATTTTTGCTGAGTATGGTGGAAAAGCCACTAACACGGGTTCAATCGAAGGTCAAGTAGCAATACTTACTGAACGTATTTCCCATATTTCTAAGCATTTACAAGCTAACAAACACGATCATTCTTCACAACGTGGTTTGATGATGATGGTTGGTCAGCGTAAGCGCTTATTGGCTTATATGCAAAAGCATAACCTACAGGGCTATCGTGCTCTAATTGAAAAACTAGGTTTAAGAAAGTAATTTTTCTTTACTAATGATACTGCTATTCCCAACTGCTTATTAAAACGGTTGGGAATAGTTATTTCTATTGGTACCTAATTTTTTGATTCATTCATTACCCAATCAACACAATTTTATGTTATCACAACCAATAAGTGTAAGTTTTGATCTTGGCGGCGGTCGTCAGGTTTCTATCGAAACTGGCAAGCTTGCGCGTCAAGCAGATGGTGCGGTTACCGTTCGTCAAGGTAATTGCGTTTTATTAGCAACCGTTGTTGCCAATAAAGATCCAAAAGAAGGACAAGATTTTTTCCCATTAAGCGTAGACTACCAAGAAAAGTTTGCTTCTGCAGGCCGTATTCCTGGTTCGTTTTTTAAGCGTGAAGCGCGTTTAAATGATTATGAAATATTAACGAGCAGGTTAATTGACCGTGCTTTAAGACCTTTATTCCCTGAAGATTATTTGTGCGATGTACAAGTGCTTGTAAGTTTAATTTCTAGTGATGCAGAAG
>JAOASV010000137.1 GCA_030158535.1 Sediminibacterium sp. | reverse complement strand
AAAATCCACAAATAAAATTTTATAAGACAACCCTGTATTTCGGAGTAATCATGATCAATATTGCTAGCCAGTAATAACTGATGCAAAGAACGGTTTACATCAATAAAAAAATCAGATACGCCACAATCAAAAATGATATGTAACTGACCTGGCTTTAGATTTTTTGCAATATTGATAACCGAATAATTGTCCCAGTTTTGAGGCTCATCTGTAATGGTCCCTAATGATTTTTTAATATCCCAATTGTTAGGAAACGGCCTAATATCAACACCTCCGCAAACGCTTCCCGCGTTACCAAATAAATTCGAATGGCGTATTCCTAAAAACAATCCGCCATGTCCTCCCATGCTAAGCCCTGTAATAGCGCGGTGGTCTTTACTAGTACTTGTTGGAAAATTTGAATCGATGTATGGTAGCAACTCTTTGGTAATAAATGTTTCATATTTTATAGAATCATTCATTGGACTATCATAATACCAACTACCATATCCCCCATCCGGACATACAAGCATAACTTGGTATTGATCGGCTCTTAACTGCAGTTGTGGCGCATCTTTTAACCAACTCCCATAATTGCCACTGTATCCATGTAACAAATAAACAACCGGAAATTTTACACCCGTTTGCCCCTTAGCATTGTCTGGAATAACTACCGCTACTTTTATATTTTTATGCATGGCATTGCTATATACGACAACCGTATCAACGCGTGCAGCATTTGAAATAAGCACAAAAAATAAACAAGCAACAATGGAAACAATATTTTTCATAAGGATGGTTTAATAAAAAAAGCCACTTGAAGATAATTCAAGTGGCTTTAATATTGGTTGATCTTTTATTATTTTTTCTTTTCTTGAGCAGCCTGCATTGGATTTAAACCAAATGACTGACCTCTACCAAGAGCACGTTGCTTAAACAAAGTAAACTTACTAGGCTCAGCACTTACGTTACCCCAGAAATTATTGGTTTCGTTGATATCTGCAGTTTCACGCATTGGATCAAGTTTAATACTCGCTACTTCCTTACGAGACATAAATACGCGTGATACTTTGTTTTCATTTTTACGCCAAATTTGCGCACCAATACGTTCTGTTTCTTTGGTACCATCTTTATAGGTAAACTCAACAATAATTGGCATTACAAGTCCACCCTTATTGCTAAAAGTGATTTCATATAAATGCACATTGCTATAGTTTGCTTTTTCATTGTCAGACAATGCTTCTGGTGTGCCAAAAGAAGGCATGGTATTTTTAGTTTCAGCATCATAAGGCTCAATACCTCTTGCATAACGCCAGTAGAAATCTCTTAAAGAAGTATCAGCATCAGTTGCAAAAATGATTGACTTATCTTCTCTATTTCTAATTTTAGAAATGTCTTCAAAACTATTAAGGGTTGGCTTGTCAATTGACATTTTCATACCGCCAGCTCTTGCTGCACGTGGTTGTGCTGCTGCATCGTATACAGCATGAGCAACCGTATCAATAGCAATATCGCAAGGTTCGATGCTATAAAACCAACCTCTCCAGAACCAATCCAAATCAACAGCACTTGCATCTTCCATAGTTCTAAATAAGTCTGCAGGTGTTGGGTGTTTAAAAGCCCAACGTCTAGCATATTCTCTAAATGAAAAATCAAACAATTCTCTACCCATAATGGTTTCACGTAAAATATTTAAACCAGTACCTGGCTTAGAGTATGCGTTTGGTCCAAACTGAATGATGTTTTCACTGTTGGTCATGATAGGCTCTAACTGATCTTTAGGCGCTTTCATATAATCAACAATACCAAAAGCTGGTCCTCTACGAGAAGGATATTTGTTGTCAAATAATTCTTCAGTTAAATATTCAACAAAAGTATTTAAACCTTCATCCATCCATGACCACTGACGCTCATCCGAGTTCACAATCATTGGGAAAAAGTTATGTCCTACTTCATGAATGATAACCCCAATCATACCAAGCTTTGTTGCTTCGCTATAGGTACCATCTTTATTGGTACGACCATTGTTAAAACAAATCATTGGATATTCCATACCATTTGAAGCCTCAATACTTTGAGCTACAGGATATGGATAAGGAATAGAAAATTTAGAATAAGAACGAATGGTATGCGCTACTACTTTAGTAGAATATCTTCTCCATAAATTGTACGCTTCTTTAGGATAACCACTCATACACATTACCTTCTTACCTTCTACATAAGTTGGCATTGCATCAAAAACAAACTTACGGCTCGCTGTCCATGCAAAGTCACGCACATTGTCTGCTTTAAACACCCAAGTTTTTTTAGCAGTACTTTTTTGCTTCTCTGCATTTTTAGCTTCTTCAAGTGTTACTACTTCAACAACATCTTTTGCAGTTTGCGCTGTCTTCCAACGAGCTAACTGCGCAGGTGTTAATACCTGAGCATAGTTTTGACACTCTCCTGTTCCCATAATAACGTGGTCGGCAGGTGCAGTGATAGATACATTGTAGTTTCCAAAGGTTAAAGCAAATTCGCCTCTACCTGTAAATTGGTGGTTTTGCCAACCCTGAAAATCAGAGTATACACAAAGTCTTGGGAACCACTGAGCCATGGTAAACACGCTGTTACCATCTTCAGGGAATAATTCGTAACCGCCTCTACCTCTAAAAACCAAACGATCAGAAATTTTATAAGACCAAGTGATGTTGAATACAAATTTTTGACCTGGTTGTAAAGTTGTAGGTAAATCAACACGCATCATAGTTTGATTGATCGTGTATTTTAAAGCCTTACCTGTGGCATCCGTAATTTTAGAAATAATATGACCATAGCCATTGTCTTTTTTTGCATCTTCTAATGCTGCAATAGAAGATTGAGAAACTTGACGTAAAGAACTTCCGTCCTGAAAATCAGCTTTGTTTACGGTGCTATGCTCATTTTCATCCAGCTGTAACCATAAATACGTTAACGCATCTGGAGAGTTGTTAAAATACGTAATGGTTTCACTTCCTTTTAATAAAAGGTTAGCCTCATCAAGCTCACACTTAATGTTATAGTCGGCGCGTTGTTGCCAGTATTTTGGCCCTGGCGCACCACTCGCTGTACGATACTCGTTTGGCGTAGATAAAATGGTTCCTAACTGCTCAAACTTATTTCCGTGGTTTGAGGTTGGGTTGTTTTGAATGTTTTGTGCAAATGATACGGTGCTCACTGCAACAAACATTAAAAATGCAAAAAATTGCTTCATAGCATAATGGATTAAAGATGAAAATACCGCTCAATGGCCATTTGAAGAGATAGTGCAAGAATGCCACCGCTGACAATCAGAATAAAGTCTCTTCTAGGGGCCTTTAAAAGCGTTACGAATATAAATGAAATAACTAAAATAGCCATCACAATCAGTATTTGGCCTATTTCAAGCCCCAAATTAAAGGCCAGTAAGGCTGGCGCTATATTTTGCTGCAATCCCAACAAGCTTTTTAGGTAAAAGCTAAATCCTAACCCGTGAATGAGGCCAAAAAATAGGGCAAAAAAATAAATAACTGGAAAACGGGTATTAAAGCTAAACTTTTTGACAAACATATTACTGATAGATGTAATAAGTATAGTCACGGGAATTAGAAATTCGATCCTGTTGGTTGAGAAATCAAGGTAATTGAACACACTCAAAACAAGCGTAATGGAGTGCCCAATGGTAAAAGCGGTAATCAATATCAACCATTTTTTCCAATCTGAAAATTGATACCGGATACATAAAGCTGCCACAAATAAAATATGATCCATGCCAGACAAATTGGCGATATGATTGAATCCTATTTGGGTATACATCCAAAACTCATGCATAAAAATCAAAATTTAGTTAGACATTTGTTGTCAATTTCAGGATACCATGGTAAATATACTAATTCATTGGACGCTCACCAGCCTTCTAGCCATTTTGCACCCATTTTTTGTATCTGTAATTGATATCACACACAACCCAAAAGAAAGAAGTATCGAAATGAGTGTGCGCATTTTTAATGAAGATTTAGAAAAAACGCTTCAAAAATACACCACTGCAAAAATTGATATTTTACAACCGGCCAACCGAGAATTTGTAAATGAAGAAATTCAAAAATACATTTCTAAACACCTAACGGTTATTGTAAATGGCAAACCCATTGGTTATAAGATTATTGGCTTTGAACAACAAAAAGAAAGTACCTGGTGTTATTTTGAAGCACAAAATATTAATAGCGCCAATACCGTAGGCATTGATTGCGACATACTTTACGACCTAGAAAATACGCAAGTAAATATCATACATGTAAAGTCTAAAGGGACTGAAAAAACGTATAAACTAGACTACCCTTATAAAACAGCAAACTTTGTATTTTAATTAGTCCTCCTCTGTAAGTGTTACTAAGATTTTATCAATACGGTGCTGATCCATATCTACAATTTCAAACGTAAAAGTTTTCCAGACAAGTGTTTCACCAGTTGTTGGAATTTTTTCCAAAGAGTGTATGATAAAGCCTGCAAGGGTGTTAAATTCTTGATCTCCTTGCAACATGAATTCTGTTTTGTCAAAATAACTTAAGAAATCATAAAACGGAAGTTGCGCATCAATTAAATAAGTGCCATCGGCTCTTTTTAAAATTTCATAATCAATATCTTCTGCTTGAGGTATATCGCCCACAATAGCTTCTAATATATCATTTAAGGTAATCAAACCCTCTATCGATCCGTATTCATTAACAATAAAACAGTGGTGTATTTTGGATTGCTTAAAACTTTCAAGTACCTGATAGGCAGAGTTATTTTCAGGAACATATTTTGCGTCTTTTGCAATATCACTTACTAGTTTTGAGCCATCCGCAACAAATAAATCTTTAAGCGATACCACCCCTTTGATTTGATCAATACTACCCTCGCAAACTGGATACATAGAATGTAAACTTTCCGGCATTTGAGCCCTAATATCTGCAATTGTTTTAGTAGACTCTAACCACAAAATATCGCTACGATGCGTCATGAGTGAAGTAATGTTTCTATCACTTAAATGAAACACACGCTCAATAATTTCTTGCTCTGCTTCTTCAATAGTTCCTTGCTCAGTACCTTCACTAATGATCGCTTTTATTTCTTCTTCCGTTACCTGATTATCATTGGGCTTCATGCGCAAAATGCGCATGATTAAATGAGATGAAGCACTTAATAACCATATAAATGGGTACATGATAAATGTAACCGATTGCATCACTACAGACACTGATTTTGCAATCCCTTCTGGATTACTAAGCCCTATGCGCTTTGGAACAAGTTCGCCTAGCACCAATGATACATACGTTAATAGTATTACAATAATGAGCGTTGCAACTGTTTGCGCATAAGGAGCAATTGCAGCAAATTGCAATAGCCAATTTTGTAGTGGCTCCTTAAAAGTCCCTCCCGAATAAATACCAGTTAAAACACCTACAAGCGTAATGCCAATTTGTATAGTAGATAAAAAAGTGTCAGGGTGATTGGCTAGCTTAAGCGCTCTTTTTGCATCTACATCGCCTTTATCTGCTTGCGCCTCTAGCCTTGCCTTACGTGCAGAAACAAGCGCAATTTCGGCCATAGAAAAGAACCCATTAATAAGTATCAGTCCTAAAATTATAAAAATCTCTGTCATTGATGGATGGTGATTTGATGTAGGTCTACTTTGCCAAAGCTACGATAATATATGGGGTTACTTCTTTATCTCTTGTAGCCGCATTTAAAAATGGCAGTGTTAGCATACTTACCCCAAAATAAGCATTTTGATGGAGTATCTTAGATGCAGGGAATCTTTGTTGTAATGCCGGATAACTTGAAGCCTTGGTAATTAAAATTTGTTGTGGCTTTAAAAGCGTACTATCAAAAATTCGCTCAAAAGAATGATTGCCATAAAAGTGAAGCGCCCTACTCTCATCAATCTCATACAAGTAAACACTTGTTTTAGGTAACTTATTTTGATTGATAAATGCTGACGCAGAAACACCAAGCTCATACTTTAAAAGACTTGGATAAAAAGAAGTATTTAATATAAAATTAACCCCAAGTATGGTATATAGGGCTAAAGAAATAAACTTTGGAGCAGGGGTTTGTTTAAAAAACAAAACATACCAAAAATAGATGGCACCTACTACAGCAAACACTTTAACATAAACAGGCATATCTGTAAAAACCAAAAACACAATCCCCACAACCGCCACCCATAAAATTGAAAAGATAAAACCATGAAAATAGAGCAGCGCTTTTTGAAGTTTTAAAAAGCTTTGTGAAAAATAAATTTGATGCAACCCTTTTGCTGTAACAACTGCAGCAAGTGGCAGTACTACAAATATATAATGCGGAAGTTGAGCCTGACTTCTTGCGAGCATACAATACGTAGCAATAAAACCGCCAGCAGCAATAAACTCTTGTGTGCTAAGCAGTTTCCATTTTGACTTAGCAAGATCATAAACCGATAAAACTAGTGCGGTTAAAAATATAAATATCCAAGGCAAAAAGCTCCAAAGCATATTTTCCAATAAAAAAGTAAAATGATTCATTTCATTGAATACATTTTCTCCGGTATACCTACCAAAACTTTGGGTCCAATAATAAAAACGAAGTCCTGACTGTATGGGCACGCCATGAATTATTTTTCCAGGATGTAAATCAAACTGATTGTAGAGTCCAATGCTCATTGGAATAAGCAGCACCCCTACTATTATTATACCCAAAATATATTCCCACCTAAAAAATTGTTTCCAATTACGCTGTAATAAAAAATGAATAGCAAAGCTTACACCCGGAACCACAATAGCAATTGGCCCCTTGGTTAACATACCAAGCCCAATACCAACAAAAGCACTTACAAAATGTTTCCATAACCCCGTTTGATACCAAGCCGCCAATTGCCAAATACTAAACATAACAAAACCCATTAGCATGGTATCACACCTAACGTCGTGGGCCATTAAAATAAAGGCTTGTGATGTAGCGAGCACTAGTGATGCAAGCTGTGCTGTTAAGATATTGTAATACAAAAGTGTAAACCTGTAGGTAGACCATAATGCAAGACCTAAACAAAGTATAGAAGGCAAACGGTAGGCCCAATCATGCACACCAAATAGTTGAATACTTATAGAAGATAACCAAAATAATAATGGTGGCTTATCTAAATAATCTTTTCCTAAATCATAGAGTTGTAAATAATTGCCTGTGCTAGCCATTTCTCTACTCATAGAAGCATACTGAGCTGCATCGATATCAATGAGCGGAATACCTAGCATCCCTATCACACAAACAATACAAGCGGCTAATAATGAAAAAATAAAAGTATTACGAGGCATGGTTAACATTTAATGGATCTGATTTTTGATACGCCCAACAAACAAATTGGCCAATTAAAAATCCTAGTAATGCACCAAATAAAACATCGAGTGGATAGTGCACGCCAACATATACCTGGGCGTAACAAATAAGCGCCGCCCAAATAAATAATAGGTACTTCCACTTTCCAAAAAAGCGACCAAGGGTAATAAATAAAAAAGTAGCTACCCCAAAATGATTGGTAGCATGTGAAGAAGTAAAACTATAACCTCCCGAGCAGTGATCTAAGAGCATCATTACCTGACTAGAAAAAACAGGATCATTGCAGGGCCTTGGACGCATGACCCAATTTTTAACGATACTACTACTAAATTGATCGGTTAACAAAACTGTGATAAACGCAAACAACAACCACACCCATCCATTTTTGCCGAAATTGACAAAAACAAATACAATTAAAAATAAATAAAGGGGAATCCAAAAGGTAGACTCTCTAAAAAAAGGCATGAGTGTGTCTAATACCGGATGGGTGGCAACCCGGTTAATATATACAAACAATGATTGATCAAATGATTGCAAGGATTCAAAAATAGAAGACATAAACAATAACTTAATAATTAAAGATACTAAGATATTGAATGCTTTTTAGCTACCATAATAAGCCTATCCGACCTTTCCACATGGTAAGCGCCCAACTGATAGTCTCCAAAAGTGGCTATCATTTCTAATCCTGCTTTTTGCATAAATAGCGTAAAATCGGCTAACCCATACTTTCTTACGCGTTCTTCAAAAATGCCTAACACCTCTTTGGAAGCTACATCCACAACTTTTATTTCTTTGAATAAAAACAAATCGTCCTGCCATTTTTTGGTATAAAATAGATAGCCATCAATTTGCGATACCGCTTCTTGATCTGAATTTTCTTCTACAATACCCACATTTAAATAATCGATTACAAGTGTACCCGATTCTTTTAAATTTGCTGCCATAGCACTTATAGCCAATTGATGTTCTTCGTGTGTATCAAAATAACCAAAACTTGTAAAAAAATTAAACGCAAAATCAAAGTAATTGGCCTTAAAGGTTTCCCGCATGTCATGACAAAAAAAGCTCAATCCATTTGTTTGCATGGTTGATGCAGCTTCAATAGATGCTGGCGACAAATCAATGCCTGTTACTTCAAATCCTGCGTCAAATAAAGCCTTACTGTGTCTACCCTTACCGCAGGCAATATCAAGCATCGTCGCGTGCGGCTTTGGTGTCAAATAAGTGATTAAATTATGTATAAACTGTAAAGCCTCCGTATCATCCCGGTGCTGATACAATGCATGATAATAGCTAGAATTAAACCAGTCTGAAAACCAACCCTTTTTGCTCATATAAATGTTTAAAACTCATGCGAAATTAGGGTAAGCAAAGCAACAAATTTGATTTATGTTTGCAGCTTTAATGAAGAATAGATATGGCATTAATTAAAAGCATTTCAGGCATAAGAGGCACTATTGGAGGCTTACCAGGCGAATCGTTGAGTCCGTTAGATATTGTTCGTTTTGCGGCAGCCTATGGTTCATGGCTTTTAAAAAGTTCCAATGGCAATAAAAAAGTAGTGATTGGTAGAGATGGTCGTATAAGTGGCGAAATGGTACAATCCCTTGTAGTTAATACACTTTTAGCTTTAGGAATTGATGTTATTGACCTTGGTCTAAGCACTACCCCTACCGTAGAAATGTCTGTGGTATTTGAAAAAGCAGCGGGTGGTATTATATTAACAGCAAGCCACAATCCCAAAGAATGGAACGCCCTTAAATTACTCAACCATAAAGGTGAATTTATAAGTGGCGCAGATGGCGCTGCCTTATTAGAAATTGTTAACGCAGACAATTATAATTTTGCCAGTGTAGACCAGTTAGGAACTGTAACAAAAAATGAAACTGCCCTCACTGAACATATAAATGCCATTACGGCTCATCCACTTGTAGATATTGCTGCCATTACAGCAAGTAATTTTTCAATTGTGGTAGATGCCATTAACAGTTCAGGCGCTTTTGCCGTACCTCAACTATTAACCGCACTAGGTGTGACACAAATTACCGTTATCAATGAAGAAGTGAACGGACGCTTTGCCCACAATCCAGAGCCACTACCAGAAAATTTGAGGGCTTTATGTAGTGAAGTACTAAAGCAAAATGCAAGCATGGGTATCGCTGTAGACCCAGACGTAGACAGACTTTGCTTTGTTTGTGAAGATGGCACATTGTTTGGTGAAGAATACACGCTTGTAGCTGTTGCAGATTATGTATTGCAAAATAAAAAAGGCAATACCGTAAGCAACATGTCTTCTACTAGAGCCTTAAGAGATATCACACAAAAGCATGGTGGCATATACACACCAAGCGCAGTTGGTGAAGTAAATGTGGTTGCTAAAATGAAAGCGACGGACGCTGTTATTGGAGGTGAAGGTAATGGTGGTATTATTGTTCCTGAATTACATTATGGCCGTGATGCATTAATTGGTATCGCCTTATTTTTATCACATTTGGCAAAAGAGAAAAAAACAGTACAACAACTCAGAAATACCTACCCAGACTATTTTATGAGTAAAAATAAAATAGAACTTACTCCGGGTTTTGATTTAGAGAAAATATTTAGCCACCTCAAGGAAAAATATAAAAACCACTCCATCAATACGGAAGATGGTTTGAAAATTGATTTTGAAAATGATTGGGTGCATTTAAGATCAAGCAATACAGAGCCAATTATTAGAATTTATGCCGAAAGCAATTCTCAAAATGTGGCCGACAATATTGCCCAAAAATTAATGAAAGACATCCAAGAAGCGGGCATTTCAACTCAATAAATAACAAATTCTTATCTTTGAAAGCATGGAAAGGATTTACCTAGACAATGCGGCCACTACCCCATTAGACCCAGCGGTGCTTGAGGCCATGATGCCGTATATGACCACGCATTTTGGAAATCCATCTTCTATCTATAGTTTTGGCCGTGAAACACGCCTAGCCATAGAAAACGCTAGAAAAAAAGTTGCCGCATTATTAAACACCCGCCCTTCTGAAATATTTTTCACCAGTGGTGGTACCGAAAGCAGTAATACCGCAATTCATGCGGCTGTTAATGATTTAGGTTGTAAGCATATTATATCTTCCCCTATAGAACACCATGCAACCAGTCATACGGTTGAGCATTTGAATAAAATTGGAGCTGCCAAGCTAAGCTATGTCAAGCTTTTACCAAATGGACATATAGATATTTCTGATTTAGATACGCTGTTACAAAATAGTACCGACAAATGTTTGGTAACACTCATGCACGCCAACAATGAAATTGGCAACATGATTGACCTTCATGAAATTGGCAACTTGTGTAATCAATACAACGCCATTTTTCATAGTGACACCGTACAAACAGTAGGTCACTTCCCTTTTGATTTAAAAAACACACCTGTTCATTTTGTTACTGGAGCAGGTCATAAATTTCATGGGCCAAAAGGTGTTGGCATTTTATACATTCACGAGTCCATTAAAATAAAGCCATTTGTTCATGGTGGTGCACAGGAGCGCAATATGCGTGCAGGTACCGAAAATTTATATGGTATTGTTGGCTTTGCAAAAGCACTAGAAATTGCTACAGAACAATTTGAAAAAGACAGTGCTTATATTGGTGAACTTAAGCAGTATATGATGGACAAGCTTCAGCAAAATATTGCTGGCGTTACCTTTAATGGAGATCCACTTGGAAAATCGTTGTATACCGTTTTAAGCGTTAATTTTCCAGCCTCTAGTAAAAGTGAAATGCTACTTTTTAATTTAGACATTCATCATATTTGTGCAAGTGGTGGAAGTGCCTGTAGCAGTGGCGCAAATGCTGGATCGCATGTTATTAGAGCTATCAATAATAACCCGGACATTACAACCGTAAGATTTTCCTTTAGCAAACACAACACCAAAAATGAAATTGATGTTGTGGTTGCCAACTTAAAGGAAATGATTTAATCTTATTTACTAGCCTCCTTAGACATTACTTTTCCAGGAATCTCAACCGATGGGTTGTACATCGATTGCATTTGACCCAGTGCTTGCAAGTATGTTTCTGCTGTTTGCTTTTCCTGTGCCATATTATCGGCTTTTAATCCTGAAAGGGTATTGTAGTAATTTACTTGTTGTTGCAAATCTTTTTTAACAGCCGCACTTACTTTTTGAATAAGGGCCTCGTCTCCAGCTAAATAACAAGCTTCTAAAAATAAAAGGGAATTACGGTTGTGCAAATTACCCCTACTCGTTAAACCGTATCCAAAATTGCTTTCATGCATCATTTTGTCTACTTTATTAAGCACCGCTTTAGCTTCTTCTTTTCTATTTTTTGCAGCCAAATCAATCGCCAATTCTGCATACGCAGATCGAATGCCACCTAAGTGTCTTCTATTTTCTTCATCAAAATAAACACCTGCTTTATCTGCATTACCAAATGCAAATTTGTTGGTTAGCTTATCAAGCATCCAATCTGTATTTACCTTGCTGTTTTTAACAGGTGCCAAACGGTAGCTTAGTCCATCTCT
>JAOASV010000136.1 GCA_030158535.1 Sediminibacterium sp. | reverse complement strand
GGTTCGTATGTATACAGGGCCTGCCATTATGTATTTGATAAACCTGGTAACACTGATTGGGCTTGCGCTTTATTACATGCTCAAAAAAGACGTAACCCTTACGCTGTATGTGTTAGCGCCGCTTCCGATACTTGCCATCACCATTTATTTTGTGAATAGTATCATCAATAAAAAGAGTGAAAAAATTCAGGGCTTATTGTCAAATTTAACAACCAATGCGCAGGAAACCTATGCGGGCATTAGGGTGATTAAATCTTTTGTACAAGAAAAAGCGATGCTATCTTTTTTTGAAAAAAATAGTGAAGAATACAAAAAAAATGCCATCGATTTAGCCAAGGTAGAATCCATTTATTTTCCTTCGATGGCACTGCTTATTGGACTCAGTACCATTGTTACCATTTTTTTAGGCGGACTGCAAGCCTTAGAGGATCCAAGCCGGGTAGGGGTGATTGTAGAGTTTGTGATTTATATTAACATGCTTACGTTTCCGGTAAGTGCTATTGGTTGGACGGCTAGCATGATTCAGCGCGCTGCGGCTTCTCAAAAAAGGCTCAATGAGTTTTTAGACATCAAAGAAAAAGTGTCTACTCCAACAAATGCTGTGCAACCCTCAACCAGTGCTGATATTGTTTTTGACAACGTAAATTTTGTATACAACCATACAGGTATTAAAGCAATATCCGATTTTTCGCTGACCATTAAAAAAGGTCAAAAAGTTTTAGTGCTGGGTAAAACAGGTTCTGGAAAATCTACACTTGCACAGTTATTACTTCGTTTTTATGACCCCACCAGTGGGCAAATTACCATGGGTGGCATTCCGCTACCGGAGTATGATGTGCAGGCACTTCGTCATCACATAAGTTATGTGCAACAAGATGTGTTTTTATTTAGTGATACCGTTGCCGATAATATTTCTTTTGGAAGTAAAGAACAGGTAGGCTTAGATGCCGTAAAAAATGCTGCGTCTTTGGCAGCCGTTGACAAAGAAATTGAGGGTTTTGAAAAAGGATACGATACGCTTATTGGAGAAAGAGGGGTGACCTTAAGTGGTGGGCAAAAGCAGCGTATTTCTATTGCTCGGGCACTTTTAAAATCTCCAGAGCTACTAATACTAGACGATTGTTTGAGCGCCGTGGATGCCAAAACGGAACATAAAATATTAAACAATTTGGCGGGCTTTTTAGCCCATAAAACGGCCATTGTGATTACCCACCGCATCTTTTCGGTACTTAATTTTGATACAATAATAGTGTTAGAAGAGGGGCGGATCCTAGAAATGGGTACCCACGAGACACTCCTAGAAGCCCAGGGTTATTACGCCGAACTCTACCGTTTACAGCGCACCGAAAACGACGATTAAGCCCGTTTTTTAGGTGTTTTTCACATGTTATTCAGTGTTTTTTCTAAAATTTTGCTTGTTCCCAAACAATCTTATATTTGTTACAGATCATTTATCTAAAAATTAAAAACTTACAACTGTGGCGTACGAGAACAACGAAAGGAAAATGGAAAGTGTTTACAGCAAAAGAATTAAAGCTGGAAAAAGAAGAACTTATTTCTTTGATGTAAGAGAAACTAGAGGTAGTGATTATTATTTGACTATTACAGAAAGTAGAAAGCGTGCCGATGATTCTGGCTACGACCGTCATAAAATATTTTTATACAAAGAAGACTTCAACAAATTTGTAAAAGCATTAGGTGAAGCAGTAGATTATGTGAAAACAGATTTAATGCCTGATTTTGATTTTGATGCTTTTAACCACGAGTATGAAGAAGGCGAAGGTCAAGATGGTGGATACACGCATGCTGCTCCAGCTGCTATTGCACCAGAAGTGCCTGTTGCTTCAGAACCTGCTGCACCTGCACACGAAGAAGCGCAAGAAGCTCCAGCTCCAACTCCAAAGCCGGATGTTAGTGCTGGTGACAACTTAAGTACCGAAGAGGTAGATAAGTGGTAATTTAAATTTTCGATTAAATTTCTTTGAGCATCCAAATGTCACATCCATTGTGACCTGTATTTCCCATGGGTGCATTTAGGTAAGTAAAGCCAAATTTTTCGTAGACACTTACGGCCTTTTTTAATTCGGGCATAGTTTCTAAATACACTTTAGTGAACCCTATTTTTTTTGCTTCTTCTAAACAAGTAGCAATTAATTTTTTGCCAAGACCTGTTCCGCGCGCAGTTGGTGTTAAATACATTTTTACAAGTTCGCAAGTAGTTTCTCCAAGCCCCTCGGTAGGAAATATACCAGCGCCACCCAAAACCGTATCACCATCCTGTGCTACAAAATATAAGCTTTGAGGCGTGCCAGAAAACAGTTCATATAAATGATCGGTACTATCGTCAAAGTAAACGGTACCAGGCTTATTGGCCCCAAACTCTTCTAGTGCCGCTCTAATAATAATAGCAAGCGCTTTGTTGTGTTCAGGTGCAATAGGTCTAATATTAATGTCCATTTCTAAAGGCCTTGTATGCATTGATAAGACCGTTGGTAGAAGCGTCGTGTGAACTGATGGTATCGTTGTTTTCAAGTTCAGGTAACACTTTATTGGCCAGTTGTTTACCAAGTTCTACGCCCCACTGATCAAAACTAAATACGTTCCAAATTACACCTTGTACAAATATTTTATGTTCGTAGAGTGCAATTAAACTTCCTAGGT
>JAOASV010000135.1 GCA_030158535.1 Sediminibacterium sp. | reverse complement strand
GATTGTCATGGTTTGTTGGTTGTAATGTCCAGCATTCATTTTTTGACGATGCGCTTCGTAAATAGATACCGCACATGCCACCGAAATATTTAGGCTTTTTATAAACCCAAGTTGAGGAATTATAAAATTACCATCTGCCAATTCTATAGATTCTTGACTCACGCCATCATGCTCGTTTCCAAAAACTAACGCCACCGAATCCGTAAAATCTATATCGTATAAACTCACCGCATCAGAAGATAAATGTGTGGTATAAATTTTATTGTAATTTTTTCTGAGTGCATCAAAACATTCTTTGACATTTGTAAACTGATGCACGGTTAACCATTTAGCAGCACTACTACTGCTTTTAACACCAAAATAATCATGCTTTGCAATTTTAGTATTGAGGATATAAATATCCTGAATACCTACTGCATCACAAGTGCGCATAACTGCCGATATATTGTGTGGATCATTTACATTTTCCATCACCACCGTTAAATTGGTTTGTCTATTTTTAATCACCGATAACATTCGGTTGTATCGCTCTGGTGTCATGTGCAGTAATTTAAAGTAGCGTAATGCCTAAACCAGGCTTATCCGTAATATGTACTGTTCCGTTATCAAATGAGATGCCCGTAGCAATGTCTTCAGAAAGTAGCAACGGCCCATCCATATCTACATGATCTAGTTGCGGCAAAAAATGCGCGATGGCCGCAGAACCAAGCGTAGACTCGTTCATAGAGCCCATCATTACTTTTAAACCTAGTGAGCGGGCTGTTTCAATCATGCGCAGTGCAGGTGTAGGTCCGCTACATTTTGTAAGTTTAATATTGATGCCATGAAAATGTCCTGCACATTTTTGAACATCGGATTCCAGCACGCAACTTTCATCGGCGTATAAAGGAAGCTCCGATTTTTCATAGAGTATTTTCATGCCTTCCCAGTTGTCTTTGGCAAGTGGTTGTTCAATAAATTCGACGCCCATTTTTGCAAGTAATGGAATTTTTGTGAGCGCTTCCTCGGTGGTCCAACCAGCATTGGCATCTACTCTAAATACTGCTTTTGTAGCTGCCGTTAGGGCTTCCATAATTTCTATATCCTCCGGTGTACCCAGCTTAATTTTATAGACCGGCCAAGGTTTAGCATTCATTTTTTCAACCATTGTAGGGATGGTATCAATGCCAATCGTATAATCTGTAATGGGTGTATTTTCCCATTTTGTGTTCCATAATTTATAAAGTGGCTGCCCCTTCATTTTTCCATACAAATCCCAGCAGGCCATATCAAGTGCCGATACTAAAAATGGATTGTTTGGAAATAAATGATGCAAATAATGCCAATAACGCGCAGGATCTGTAAGTGCAAACTTTTCTATCATCGCTCTTTTAGACTCCAGGTCTTCGATCATTTTTTCGACAGTAATATTGTAGTAAACAATAGCTGGCGCTTCTCCAAAACCAGTAAAATTACCCAGCGATAATGAAACAACTAGAGATGGCTGATGCGTTTTAGTACGTCCATTTGAAATGGTAAATGGATACTCAAATGGTAACGCGATGGATTTATAATTAAGTTGCAATGCTCATTATTTAGGTAGGACAAATATAAAGCAGAAACCATAAACTATGGCCGTGCTTATGCCCTGCCGCTCGCTACAATAGAGGAATGTAATTCAGTGTTGAAACGGTCTTGTTCCAATAAATTTTCGAGGGTCATATGCATGCGGTACTGCCAGTAATGTGACGGGTTGGCCGGAACATTGATACGCTCGTCGCTCGGGTTTTGTCTACGCAAATCAGCGTCACTACCTAGTAAATCTTGAAGCTGGAACGTACTCCACATTGCAGGCGCATATAAATGCTGCATCACAACAGCTTTATTAATATCCGCTTCACAAAACTGTGGCGCTTTGCCTGACTGCCCTAAAATTTGATTGTAAAACGCCTGCGTTTGATGCGCATTTTCTTCCCACCAACCTCTAATGGTACTCATATCATGCGTAGAAGGTGTTACCACGCTTAAATAAGGCGCATCTTTTGGATGGAAAAAGGGCGTATGAGGGTTTTTAGGCATCCTTTGTATTTCGAGGCTTAAAAGCCCTAATTGATGCATTACATCTGGTACACAAGAAGGCACCAACCCAAGGTCTTCACCACAAACAAGCATATTGGTTACACGCTTAAGGGCAGGTAGTTTATTGAGGGCTTCTTTTTTCCAAAAATCGTCTTGTCTTCTAAAAAAATAATCGACGTATAATTCACGCAAATGATGTTGTGTGGCTTGGTCGAGTGCTTTAAAAGCAGCCGTATTTTCAATACCAAATCTTACGTGAAAATAATTTTTTCCAGCGTAGGCTTTTTCTTTGGCCTCTATAAATAACACATTGCTTATCACATTGTACAAGCCCTGTTTAATTTTATTATTAAAATCATCCTCTGGTAATGCAGCAAAATGTTTTTCAACCAAACGCTGTGTAGCAAAAGCTGCTTGTAAAGTATACTTGCCAAAACCATCATATGTGAGGTAGTTAGCCTTCACCACTTCATTGTCGTAGCCAAAATAATCCCACAATACTTTATCTGTAATAATGGGCTTTGCATATTCATGCGCACTGATATGGATTCCACGCTCTTTTAATTCATTTTCATGAACCGGAATGGCAGGAACAAAATGTCCTA
>JAOASV010000134.1 GCA_030158535.1 Sediminibacterium sp. | reverse complement strand
GTGTTGGCTTGAACTGTGCATTAGGTGCCGCTGAAATGCGCAGCCATATAGAAGAGTTAAGTCAAATCGCTTCTTGCTATACATCTGCATATCCCAATGCGGGCTTACCCAATGCAATGGGTGAATACGACGAAGCGCCCCATCAAACCGCACACTTTATTGAAGAGTGGGCTGCACAAGGGTTTGTAAATATTGTGGGCGGATGCTGCGGTACCACTCCAGATCATATCAAACACATTGCAGACCATGTTAGAAAAATTGCACCCCGAAAAAAACCTAACGTAGCTACTTCAATTGCATAAGCACAATCAGATTTTTATGAGTTCAACGATCACGATACAACCTTATTTAAGACTTGCTGGCCTTGAGCCACTTGTTATAAGACCCGAAACAAATTTTGTAAACGTTGGGGAAAGAACCAACGTAACTGGGTCTAAAAAATTTGCTCGCCTCATTAGAGAAAATAAATATGAAGAGGCTTTATCAGTTGCTAGACAACAGGTAGAGAGCGGTGCACAAGTACTCGACGTAAACATGGATGACGCACTACTAGATGGTGTAGAAGCTATGACTACGTTTTTAAATCTATTGCAAAGTGAGCCAGATATTGCGCGTATTCCTATCATGATTGATAGTTCTAAATTTGAAATTATTGAAGCTGGCTTAAAATGCGTGCAAGGAAAATGTATTGTGAACTCTATCTCTATGAAAGAAGGAGAAGAGAAATTTATTGAACAAGCATTTAAGTGCAAAGCCTATGGTGCAGCGGTTATTGTGATGGCTTTTGATGAAGTTGGACAAGCTGATACCAAAGATCGTAAAATTGAAATTTGCCAAAGAGCCTACAATATTTTAACTACTAAAGTTGGCTTCCCTCCCGAAGACATTATTTTTGATCCCAATATTTTTGCAGTAGCAACGGGTATCGAAGAACATAATAATTACGCGGTCGATTTTATTGAAGCGACCAGAGAAATTAAAAAAAGAATGCCACTCACTAAAGTAAGTGGTGGTGTATCCAACGTTTCTTTTTCTTTTAGAGGCAATGACCACGTAAGAGAAGCCATTCATTCGGTGTTTTTATTTCATGCCATTAAAGCCGGCTTGGGTATGGGTATTGTAAACGCAGGTCAACTAGTGGTATATGATGAGATAGAACCGACACTGCGTGACTTATGTGAAGACGTGTTACTCAACAAAAACAATGATAACAACGAAGCCACCGAAAAACTAATTGCACACGCCGAAACGGTTAAAGCAAAAGGTAAAGTTGAAATCAAAGATGAGGCTTGGAGAAACGAACCTGTCGAAAAAAGATTGTCACACGCACTTATCAATGGTATCACAGAATACATAGACGCCGACACCGAAGAAGCAAGACAAAAATATCCGCAGCCACTTGATGTTATTGAAGGGCCGCTGATGGATGGAATGAATATTGTGGGTGATTTATTTGGAGAAGGTAAAATGTTTTTACCTCAGGTTGTAAAAAGTGCCCGTGTTATGAAAAAATCGGTGGCGGTATTAACGCCATTTATTGAAGCCGAAAAAGAAGAGCGTAAACAAGCGCATTTGGCTGCAGGTACTACTAATACTGAGGCTGCGGGTGCTGCTAAAATATTACTCGCTACCGTAAAAGGGGACGTACATGACATTGGAAAAAACATTGTAGGTGTAGTGCTAGGCTGTAATGGCTACGACATTATTGACCTTGGCGTTATGGTGCCTACCGATAAGATATTAGAAGCTGCACAAAAAGAAAATGTAGACATCATTGGACTTAGTGGTCTTATCACACCATCACTGGATGAAATGGTACATATCGCAAAAGAAATGAAACGTAGAGGCATGAAGCAGCCTTTATTAATTGGTGGCGCAACAACATCTAAAATTCATACGGCTGTAAAAATTGCGCCAGAATACAAAGATGTAATTCACGTGCTTGATGCTTCAAGAAGTGTAACCGTTGCAGGTTCTTTATTAAGTAAAGACCAGCAAGCAGCATTTTTATCGGATACGCAATCTGATTATGCCAAACTGAAAGATCAATTTGATAATAAAAAGCCTACCAAAGAATACCTCGCTTATAGTGATGCACTTACTAATAAAGTAGCCATTGATTGGGAGGCATACAACCCTGTTGCACCTTCATACACAGGCACTAAGCTGTATAAAAACGTAGACCTAGCTATACTAAGAGATTTTATAGACTGGAAGCCATTTTTTATTACCTGGGAAATGCACGGAAATTTTCCGGCCATTTTAACGGATGAAGTGGTAGGAAAAGAAGCCAGTAAATTATACGCAGATGCAAATGCATTATTAGATACCATCATTGCTAAGAAATGGTTAACCGCAGATGGTACCATTGGTTTTTGGCCAGCCAACAGTGATGCAGATGATGTAATTGTTGCAGCAGAAAAACCAGTAAAACTTTCTTTTTTAAGACAACAAATTAAAAAAGCACCTGGTCAACCTAACTTTTCTTTAGCCGACTTTATTGCACCTACATCAAGTAATAAAAAAGATTTTATAGGTGCATTTGCCGTAACCATTAAAGGCATTGAACCACATATCCAGGCTTTTGAAGCGCAGCATGACGATTACAATAAAATTATGTTACAAGCGCTAGCAGACAGGCTAGCAGAGGCTTTTGCCGAATATTT
>JAOASV010000133.1 GCA_030158535.1 Sediminibacterium sp. | reverse complement strand
TCTGATATGCGTGAGTTTTGGCAAAGAGCAGAAACGCGCAATGCCAATACCGCACAATTGTATGCAGCTTTAGGTCAAACTAAATATGCAGCTATTGAAGCGTTTGTGAGATGGCATTATTAAAAGAAAACATATCCTGGTCAAAAGCATGGCAAGAGCAGCGTTTTAGAAATAAAACCTTCATTGCCCTGATTTTGGCAGCTATTATTTTAACATTACTCCCAACCTTTTTTGCTTTTATAGAAAAAAGAGAAGGCATGGTGTTACAAGACTTTGTACTTGATGCCATTCCAGCAATGGATGTTTCAGTCCCTACTTTTTTGATCATCTGGAGCATAGTGCTTTTGGTTTTTTATAGAATCTACCAAAACCCACATGTGTTTCTAGTAGTTGCATACGGTTTTATTTTAATGTGTATGACCCGGATTTTAACCATTAGTATGCTTCCCTTAAATCCACCGGCAGGCCTCATCGTTTTAAAAGACCCTATTGCCAATATTGCCTATGGCGGAAATGGCATTTTTATTACCAAAGACCTCTTTTATTCGGGCCATACAGGCAATATGTTCCTATTTTTCTTGTGTTTAGAACGAAAATGGGACAAAATCTTTGCTTTAACCGCCTCTTTTCTAGTGGGAATTTTGGTGATGATCCAGCACATACATTACAGTATAGACGTAATTGCAGCCTTTATTTTTACTTATTTTATCTATTTAGGTGCCAAAAAACTCGCTTTTTTTTAATGTATTGATTAACTTTGTATGTTCAAAGTCTATTGACTGGTAACAATTTAATAATCATTCCTTAACACTAAAGTGATTCTTATTACATGAGTAAAGTAAGCATGAAGATATGGGACAGCAGTTTTGAACTGGGAGATGCTGTTACAGATGAGCAATTGGCCTTTTTTAAGGAGCACGGTGTGATTGTTTTTAGAAATTTTTTACCTAAAGAACAGGTAGCAACTTATATAGCGGAGCAACAAAGATTAGAAGCGCAATGGTTAGCAGAAAAAAAAGAAAAGGTTAATGGTATCCCTTTAAAATTTGGTAAAGATGATAAAGGCAACACAACCATTCAACGCCTATGCTTTAGCTCACTTCATAGCGACCCTTTACATCAATTATTAGCAGACCCTCGCTTACAAGCTTTAACTGCATTTTTACATCCTTACGAAGGTCGTATTGCAGAAAATGAAAAGGATGGTTTGGTGATTAACAATTATATCAATACCCCTAACAGTACATTTACCCAAATGGGCTGGCATACCGATAGTCCTCGTGATTTATTTATGGGTCAAAAAATTATGCCAATGCTCAACGTTGGTATACATTTAGACACTTGCCCTTTTGACAATGGTGGACTAAGGGTGATACCTGGTACACATACCCAAGGCATGTTTAAATTACTCTTTGGCAAAAAGTACTTTTTAGACAACAATGACGATCCTCGTGAAGTTGGTTTTAATATCAATGCAGGTGATTTATCTGTACATGATGGACGTTTATGGCACCGTGTTAAGCAATCACCTAATTATGGTGAAGCCAGCAGACGTCGTGTGATGTATGTTCCCATTGTTACTGGTAAATACAAGCCAAAAGACGAAAACAGCAAAACACCTTTCTACCACAGATTTACAGGTAAGGTTCACCATTAATATTTACCTATCATGATGCCATTTGCATTAATTACAGGCGGAGGCAAAGGCATTGGTAAATGTATTGCCACAGAACTTGCGAAAAGAAAGTATCCTGTGCTTTTAGTAGCCAGAGATGAAAAGTCTTTACAAGAACACGCCACTACCCTTTCAAATACCTATGGAGTTGCAGCACATTACCTAGCACTAGATTTAGGTAAAGTGGGTGCCACACAAATATTAATGGACTGGATTGAGTCCAATAATTATAATGTGGGCATACTTGTAAATAATGCGGGTTATGGATTGAGTGGCCCTTTTTCAAAATATAGCGCCAACGACCATCTCGAAATGATGCGTGTAAATATGGAAGTGCCCGTTGCCTTAACAGCAGCATTACTGCCGATGCTTACAAAAAATGCACCTGCTTATATTTTAAATGTTGCGAGTTCGGCTGCTTACCAAGCAGTGCCTGGCTTAACAGCCTATGCGGCTTCTAAATCTTTTGTACTAAGTTTTAGCAGAGGCCTCAGACATGAGCTCAAAAACACCGGTGTATACGTTACAGCGGTAAGCCCAGGCTCTACCGATACCAACTTTGCCAACAGAGCCGATGTAGGCCCTAAAGCGCTTAAAACCGCCGAAAAAGTAAATATGACACCAGAAGCAGTCGCCGCAACAGCTGTAACTGCCTTATTTAACAATAAACCCGAAGTAATTACCGGCTTTATTAATAAACTGGGAGCCTTTTTAGTATGGTTATTGCCTAAAAAACTAGCAGAATCAACCGCTGCAAGCCTTTATGGACTATAATTTTGAATAAAAAAGCATTCCTTTTTTGCCGTTAATCTTTTAGAGATTATATTTGCAACCCCTTAGGGTAATGGCTGCGTAGCTCAACTGAATAGAGCATCTGACTACGGATCAGAAGGTTTTAGGTTTGAATCCTAACGCGGTCACAAAGCCTCACAGAAATGTGAGGCTTTTTTTATGCAGTAAACTTATGGCGCCTGCACGAAGTGCAGGCAATG
>JAOASV010000132.1 GCA_030158535.1 Sediminibacterium sp. | reverse complement strand
AGAGGGGATGTGTTTAATATAGCCGGACAACTGAACCTGTTAGAAGCAGCGGCACTCATTAAAGGCGCGCGCTTAAATTATGTAAACGATTCGGCGCCCATGCATTTGGCATCAGCTACCAATGCGCCTGTTGCTGCTATATACTGTTCTACAATTCCGGCATTTGGTTATGGTCCATTATCGGATATGCAATTTATTGTAGAAACCCTAGAACCCTTGCCCTGCAAGCCCTGTGGCCTGCACGGGAAAACGGCTTGTCCACTCGGACATTTTAAATGTGGGTATACTATTACAACAGCGCAATTACTAGCGCCTCTTTCGCTTATATAAATGAGCAAAGCGCTACATTTGCAGTGCATGGAAATTAATTGTTCACCACTCGAAACCCAACTCTTTAAAAAAATAGGTGCCGCAGCAGATAAGCTGGGTGTGCCTGCTTATTTAATTGGTGGATTTGTGCGTGATAAAATTATTGGACGTCCTACCACCGATGTGGATGTGGTATGTATTGGAGATGGTATTGAATTAGCGCATGAAGTGGCAGCACTTTTTTCACCAAAGCCTACGGTTGCATTTTTTAAAACTTTTGGAACGGCGCAAATAAAAATTGATGATTTTATTATTGAATTTGTAGGTGCCCGCAAAGAAAGTTATGCAGCAGATAGTAGAAAGCCAAGTGTAAGCCCGGGCACGATCGAAGACGATCAAAATAGAAGAGACTTTACTATCAATGCATTAGCTATTGGATTGCACGAAGCCGCTTTTGGCAAATTGGTAGACCCGTTTGGCGGATTACAAGCTATTCAGGATAAAATCATTAAAACCCCTTTAGCGCCGCATCAAACATTTAGTGATGATCCGCTGCGCATGTTAAGAGGCATTCGCTTTGCGTGTCAGTTAGGGTATACCATTGTGCCTGAAACGCTAGATGCCATTGCAGATAGTGCGCACCGCATTAGTATTATATCGCAGGAGCGTATTACCGAAGAACTGAATAAAATCATGCTCTGCGATAAACCATCGGTTGGGTTTGATTTACTTTTTAAAGTAGGCTTATTACATAAAATATTTCCGCAACTTGTTGACCTCTATGGTGCCGAAAATATTGACGGTATGGGGCATAAAGATAATTTTTACCACACACTACAAGTGCTAGATAATATGGCAGCTAGCACGCCCGATTTATGGTTACGCTGGGCTGCATTATTACACGATATTGCAAAACCTGCCACTAAAAAATTTGAAGAAGGTTTTGGATTTACGTTTCACGGCCACGAAGTTGTGGGTGCGCGCATGGTGCCTAAAATTTTTACCAAATTAAAA
Organism: Sediminibacterium sp.; assembly: GCA_030158535.1. Classification (GTDB taxonomy): domain Bacteria; phylum Bacteroidota; class Bacteroidia; order Chitinophagales; family Chitinophagaceae; genus Sediminibacterium. The sequence goes on along the minus strand of JAOASV010000132.1, from coordinate 10,859 downwards.
CTTCCTTTAAACGAGAAAATGAAACTCGTGCAAAAGTTGGTGTTGCTCCATTTGAGGCCCATTAGTTTAACCAAAGAAAATATTACGGATAGTGCCATTAGGCGTTTAATTTTTGATGCTGGCGAAGACATTGAAAGCTTGATGCTTTTATGTAGTGCCGACATCACCAGCAAAAACAAGCAAAAAGTAAAGCGCTATTTGCAAAATTTTGAAATGGTGCGCACCAGAATTCAGGAGGTTGAAGATGGAGACAGGCTTCGTAATTGGCAACCGCCGGTTACCGGTGAAATGATCAGGGAAACCTTTGGGTTATCGCCTTCCAAAGAAGTGGGTACCCTTAAAGACGCCATTAGGGAAGCTATTTTGGATGGCATAATCCCTAATGAGTACGAAGCTGCTACAAAGTTTATGCTTGAAAAAGCCGCTACTTTAGGCCTTCGCCCCGTATAAATAATTGTATTTTAGCAAAATAAACAAAAGAGCATGGCTGTTTTAAAATTTAGGGTGTATTTAGAAGAAGATGACGCGGTGTACAGAGACATATGCATCAAGCATACACAAACTTTTGCAGAACTACATTACGCTATTTTAAAAGCGTATGAATTTGATACCAAACATCAGGCTACTTTTTACAGAAGTAACGACAAGTGGTTGCAAGGCCGCGAAATAAGTTTTGAAGTGTACGATAAAAAATATGTGGCACCACCATTGTTAATGGCCGACACTGCAATAGGAACAGAAATTATTAATACCAATCAAAAGTTTGTGTACGAATATGACTTTGCAAAAGGTTGGTTGTTTTTAATTGAACTGATTCATGTAAGTAAAGAAACTGATGCATCATTAACCTATCCACTTGTTACACGTACAGAGGGTATTGGCCCTCAGCAATATGGCACCAAAAGTTTACTAGGTAATAAGTTTGCCGACATCGAAGAAAAATATGATCTATCAGAAGCTGCCGATGGTTTTGGTGAAGAAGGAGATGAAGAAGATAATGGTAATGATGATGCAGATGACGATGTTGTAGACACGCAAGACGAATATGGACAAGACGAATATTAATAAAGTCTTAGCGCTACTTTCTAACAGTAGTGATATTCATCCACAACAACCCACGGTAATTATTATTGTAGGCCCTACAGCAGTAGGCAAAACAGCCTTTGCAATTGAAGTTGCCAATCATTTTAATACAGACATTATTTCTGCCGATTCTAGGCAGTGTTACCAAGAACTTTCTATTGGAGTGGCAAAACCTACAGCAACAGAACTCGCTGCAGCAAAGCATTATTTTATAGGATCTCATTCTATTAACGACGAAGTGAATGCGGGTATTTTTGAAAAATATGCACTAGATGCTGCTGCTCAAATATTTAAATCAAATACAGTAGCAGTAATGGTAGGCGGTACAGGCCTTTACATTAAATCATTTTGTGAAGGCATAGACGCTATGCCAAGTATTGACCCTGCGCTTCGAAATAGTATTATCGAAGACTATGAAAAAAATGGACTGATCTGGTTGCAAGAACAGGTTCAAAAAAAAGATCCGGTATACTGGAACCAAACCGCTGAGCAAAACAATCCGCAGCGCCTCATGCGCGCACTTGAAATGGTACTTACAACTGGTAAATCCATTACTCATTTTCAATCAGCACAAAAAGTTACAAGGCCTTTTAATATTGTAAAAGTTGGACTTTCTATGTCCCGTGAAATACTCAACGAACGTATTAATAGTAGGGTAGACGCCATGATGCAGGAAGGGCTATTAGAAGAAGTTACAAGCCTCTTACCAAGTGCACATGTAAATGCATTACAAACAGTAGGCTATCAAGAAATATTTGCACACCTGCGTGGTGAAATTTCTTTACAAGACGCCGTAGCAGAAATCAAGAGCCATACCAGACAGTATGCCAAACGTCAAATGACTTGGTTTAAAAAAGATGCTGCAGTTAACTGGTTAGAACTTGACACCAAAAGTTAGCATCACCGTTCCTCTAGATCCTGTTTGCGATGCAAAGGTATTAGGCTTGTCGTTTAAGCGGTATGCAAATTGAACGTCTTTGTTCATGATATGTGCATAGCTTAAGTCAATAAAAATACCGTGGTCTCTGTAGCCAATACCACCTGTTGCAAGCATTCTGCTAGCATCCAAAGCTTCGTCTGCGTATGGGCTGCCATAGTATGCACCACCTAATCTAAACATCACGGTATGAAATTTTATTTCACCACCCAGTTTTAGATTAAAATTGCCTTTGTAGGTTTCTTTGATGGCATCGTTTACTTGTTGGTAGTAATTTTTGAGGCCCATATCGGTAGGGTCTGTTGCAGAAAAACGAGAACCCTTATAATTCACATATTCAATATCGGCACTTAAAAAAGCACGCTGTTTGCGGGTATCTTTTACTTCTCTAAATACATAGCTTGCACTTGCAGTAGCTCTCCAAGGGGTTACTAATGTATAATTACTTTGACCTGCTTTACCGCTATTAAGTGCATCACTATTAGCAGATCTTGTGCGTGCATACGATTCGGTATTGGCGATAAGAGAGGCTCTTACTTCATCTTTAAAATTTATTATTTGCGGTGTATGCACAGCAAGACCCACACGCCAAAACTCGGTAGGCTTGTAAATGGTTCCAAGCTTTAAACCCATACCAATACCTCTAGAGCTAAAACTTTCTTGGAAAGTGAAACTTTCAAATTGATTGTTAGGGTTATTGGTGGCGTCTTTTTCTGTGTAGGTAAGTTCGCGGTTGTAATTGATGATTGGAATAGTCAAGCTTCCACCTACATACATTTTGTCTTCCATATTACCGGCAAGGCCAAGGGCTAATTCGTGGTAACCTCCATTTGTATTGGCGTCATAGCTTTGGTTAACCCCAGTAGATATAGGCACCATACTTTGGTAACCATCAAATCTACCCTGAGCGTTGTTAGACGTGTCAATTAAAAAAGTTCGGAACGCAAGTGATGATCCAAAAATATAATTACTAAGTGCAGCATTGGTATCTGCTAAATCGCGGGTAAGTTCTTCGAGATATTGCTCAGAAAAAGAACTCATATTATTATAACCCTTAAAGGTTACTCTATTGTTGTAATTGGCAACCTGATTGATAGAAACCGCAATGGCATTGCTGGTCCATTTACTTTTTTTATTGTTGCTAAATCCAAAAACAAAACCACTTGTACCGTAAAGCATATTGTTTTTTGAGTTGCTGCTATCTGAACCTCTATAATTAAATTTATTGTTGTTGAAGTTCATGCCTGGTGACATCACAAACTCAGAGGTTTTAAATAATCCAAGTCCTGCAGGGTTAACGTGGTTGGCAGTTATTTCACCACCCAATGATCCCATCACACCGCCAGTAGCAATGTTTCTGGCAGAACCATTTTGTGTATACCATGCAGTACGTAGTGCATAGTCAGGTTGTTGTGCAAATAAGTTGGTAGCAAATAATATTGCGACAGCGAGTATCGTTACTTTCATAAATGTTTGATTGAATCCTTTACAACTAATTATCTCTTCCTCCTCTTCCAGTAGATGTGCTAGAGCCAGTGCTTTTTACACCACCGCTATTGCCACCTGCATTACTAGATGGTATTGCTGCGCCACCACTACTATTTGAGTTAGAAAAACTTCTGGAAGCTCTGTCCCAACTGTCGTTGCTAACAGCGCCTGCAATAGTCGTTGCGGTAGAGAATACGCGTTTTACAAGGTTGCCAAAACTATTGCCATTATTCCCTGTTTCAAACACACCCGTTTTTGGATTGCGGTAACCTAAATTAATATTACCGTAGGTTTTATTTTTAAACGCAGTAACATTAGAGCCTGCACCAACGGCGCCATTAAACTTTGGATATTTATAAGCAACGATGGTACTTATTGGGTTTGCAATACCACCACGCCAGCCGTAACCAAGTCCTAAGTTAGACCCAAATCCAAGTCCAGGATTAAAACCAAATCCAGGGTTGAATCCGTAATTGCAACCGCAATTATAATTGTATTTGAAATTGTTGAAATTATTGTTGAAACGGTTGCCCATAAAATCAAAACGGCTATCATACCAATAGCTATAATCATCGATGCAGCTAAAACGGTAGCGGTTGCTTAATTTAAGGCGTAAAAAACGGTCTTCTTGAACCTCTGTATAGCGCTCATACTGCTCTTTGGCCTCTTCTTCGCGCTCTAATTCTTTTTTATTGACACCATTGGCTGGCGAATAGTAAACGTCGTCGGGGGTTTGCCCGGCTTCATAAACGGTGCCGCAACTGGTTGCAAAAACGATAAAAACTGCTGCTGATAAGAGGGTTGTTTTCATGGCAGATAGGTATTTAAGTATACTATTATGCGAAGTTACATACATTTGCGGTGCAGGCAACTACAATTACAGGATTGGTATCTGATATCTAAACTAACAATTGTAAGCCTATTATTTTGTTAAGAATATTGTAATTCAATTATGAGCAAGGAAATAACCCCAAGAGCCCAGGATTATTCGCAGTGGTACAACGATTTAGTGATAAAAGGAAGTCTCGCAGATTATAGTGCGGTAAGAGGCTGTATGGTGATCAAACCTTATGGTTTTGCCCTCTGGGAAAACATGCGTGATGTACTTGACAAAATGTTCAAAGACACGGGTCACCAAAATGCATACTTCCCTTTATTTATTCCCAAAAGTTTATTTGAAGCCGAAGAAAAAAATGCAGAAGGTTTTGCAAAAGAGTGTGCCGTTGTTACGCATTACCGTTTAAAAACAGATCCTAACAATAAAGGAAAATTAATTGTAGATCCAGAAGCTAAACTAGAAGAAGAATTAGTAGTGCGTCCAACTTCTGAAGCGATTATTTGGAATACCTACAAAGGATGGATCCAGTCTTATCGTGATTTGCCAATACTTGTAAATCAGTGGGCCAATGTGGTACGCTGGGAAATGAGAACAAGACTTTTTTTACGTACTGCCGAGTTTTTATGGCAGGAAGGTCATACCGCGCATGCCACCAAAGAAGAGGCTGTGATTGAAACAAAAAAGATGCTTGAAGTATACGCCGATTTTGTTGAAAATTGGATGGCGCTTCCGGTAATAAAAGGTGTTAAAACTGCCAACGAGCGTTTTGCTGGAGCAGAAGATACGTATTGTATTGAGGCTATGATGCAGGATGGTAAAGCATTACAGGCAGGTACCTCACACTTTTTAGGACAAAATTTCGCGAAAGCATTTGACGTTAAATTCTCTGATAAAAACAATAACCTCGAATACGTTTGGGCCACGAGTTGGGGCGTGAGTACCCGCTTAATTGGTGCACTCGTAATGGCACATAGCGATGATCAAGGACTTGTGTTACCTCCAAAAATTGCGCCACTACAAGTAGTGATTGTTCCTATTTTTAAAGGTGACGAACAAAAAGCGGCGATCGATGCTAAAGTAAATGTGATGATGGCCGAATTAAAAGCATTGGGTGTTTCTGTTAAATATGATGATAGTGACAATGCAAGACCCGGATGGAAATTTGCAGAACATGAAATGAAAGGCGTGCCGGTAAGAATTGCCATTGGTGCAAGAGATTTAGAACAAAATATTGTGGAAGTTGCAAGACGTGATACCAAAGAAAAAGCAAATGCTTCGATAGATGGTATTGGATTACACGTTAAAAATTTACTGGACGAAATCCAGCAAAATATTTTTAATAGAGCCAAGGCATTTAGAGATGATCATATCTCGGAGGCCAATACCTGGGAAGAATTTGTTCAATTACTAGACACGAAAGCTGGATTTATTAGTGCGCATTGGGACGGCACTCCAGAAACGGAAGAGAAAATTAAAGAACAAACCAAGGCTACTATTAGATGTATTCCTTTAGATAATAAGCAGGAAGCGGGCACTTGTATTTTATCGGGCAACCCTTCTACACAGCGCGTTTTATTTGCGAGGGCTTATTAATCTATGAAGAAGCAAAAAGAGTACCATCCATCCATGCAGCCCTACCTAGATGGGCAGGTGATATTATTTGATAAGCCACTTAAATGGACATCTTTTGATATCATTAAAAAAGTGCGTTACCAAACGCGCATTGCAAAAGTGGGTCATGCCGGAACCCTAGATCCTTTAGCTACAGGACTTCTTATTGTTTGCACGGGAAAATTTACCAAGCAAATCAATGATTATATGGGCATGGAAAAAGAGTACACCGGTACCATTACACTGGGTGCTACAACGCCTACTTTTGATTTAGAAAGTGAACCCACAAATATTACTTCTTTAGAAAATATTACGGAACAAAAAGTGTTGGATGCCACGGCTGCATTTACCGGCGCTATCATGCAAATGCCTCCAATGCACTCTGCTATTAAAAAGGATGGACAGCGCTTATATTATGCAGCGCGAAGTGGGGAAGTGGTAGAAATAGATCCAAGACCCGTTACGATTTACGAATTTGAAATTACAAATATTGAATTACCCATTGTGCATTTTAGGGTGCGCTGTAGTACGGGAACTTATATTAGAAGCTTGGCCAACGATTTTGGCGCAGCCCTTGGTGTAGGTGGGTATTTAAGTAGTTTGAGAAGAACCAAAATTGGATCTTTTTCTGTAGAAGATGCCATGCAAATTACTGCTTTTGAACAGCATATTGCTACACTAAAAGGGGAGACCAATACCGAACTGTAAAGCCAGGTTGTTTACTTTTAATCCGGAACTGCGCGTTTCAGTTATTGCAAAATTTTTAATGCTCATCCATCCGTTGTTTTGCTGACGAGCAGGGTCTTTAACGCGGTACGCTAAATCAAAGCGTAATAAAAAATATGAAAAGTCAAACCTTAGTCCTGTGCCCAATCCAATGGCTAGGTCCCTTCCAAAGTTTTTAAATGTAAAATGTGCATCAGGTTCTGTTGCATTTTTTTTCACGTTCCAAATATTACCGATATCAGCAAATACGGCGCCACCAATTTTTACAGATGAAAAATCGGCTACTGTAAAACGGTATTCAATATTTGTTTCGAGTTGCATGTCACCAAAACGGTCTCTATACGTAGACTTTACAGTGTCACTAAACACAGAGCTTCCAAGTCCTAATTGTCGTAGGCCCCAGGCGCGCATGCTGTAAGGTCCACCCGCAATAAATTGTTTAAAAAACGGTAAGCTTTTTCCTATAACCGGATCCGAACCATAGTTGTAACCAAAGCCAGCAAAGGCGCGGTAGGCTAGTTCAGATTTTGGATACCTGTTTAATTGACGGTATTCGGTTTCTGTTTTAATGTAGCGGTATACATTGTTTTTAATGCCCGGGAAAAGTTCAAAAATGCCACCTGCTTCTTCGGCACTAATACGTAAAAAGTGGCTTCTGTTTTTGTGCTTAACACTATTAACGGTTCTAATAAAAGAAAAGCTTTGGCTAAAAATATTTCCTTCATTAAAAGAGGCTTGCAAAAACGGGTTGTTTTTGATAAGGCTATCAAGTCCTGCAAGTCTACTGATACCATAGAGTTCAAGATTGAGAGGTTTGTAAAGCCAAATATTATCGCCGTTCTTTTTTTGTTGGTGCCACTCATAACCAATACTTGTTACGAGTGATTTTAATTGATAGTAATCTTTTCTATCAACATAAGAACCATTGATGGATACGAGGGTGCGCTGGTTATCTAGCGCTTTTATTTTTTTCCAATTTTTAAATGGCTGCATGATATGCGGAATGGCATAGGTATGTCCTGCATTGATTAAAAATGTTTGTACAATATTATTATTGGTGGCGCCAATTAAATTTAATTCTACCCCGGTTCTAAAACTTGTTACCGATTGAATGGCCTGTTTCCAAACATTGCGGTTGGTGTAATTTAAATTGGTAGAAATCCCAAGCGTGTTCCCCGTTACAATATCTGCAGAGTTGCGGCTACCTTCTAAATCGATAGAAGCACTTTGCTTGATGGCAGGCACTAAAAACAAATGAATATCAAGGCTGTCTTTTGCCGTTTTTAAGATGCGTGCATCTACTTGTTGCCAAGCGCCAATTTGTCCTAGTGTATTGAGTGTTTTGTAATAGAGTCCTTCGTTGTAAAGGGTTCCAGGATTTAAATAGTTGTGTTGTACAAGTGGTTTGCTGCTAAATTTTCCCGTTTTATTGTGGAAAATCGCATCCTTGTAAAAATTATTTGATAAAAATTTATTGCCAATTAAAGTGTCTGTCGATTCGTAAATACTTACCTCCGGATAAAAATGAACGGCTCTAATGGTAAAGGGTGTTGTTTGAACCGAGTCTAATGCATTTTTATTTTTGATGATAATATCCCAGTTGATATTTGATTGTTGTTTAGCCTGAATGCTGTCGATTCTATTGATTTGCTCAAAAGGGTTGGTAACAATTGCTAATAACTTGGTATCTACTGTATCCACTTCTGCAACCAATATTTCTTTGTTGAAACCATAGTAGCCATTGTTTCTGTATAGGTTTGTTAAACGCTCCAAATCTTGACTGATGGTTTCTTTGGTGTACACGCTGCCTTTTACAAGACGGCTTTCTTTATTATTTTGTTGGGTAAGTATTTGTAAGCTGCTATCTTCAATGGCGTAGCCTACATTATTGACAATTGTTTTGCTGCCCGGTGTTATGCGCAGTAAAATATTGGTTTGCAACTGATTGCCAACAGTATCTACTCTTACAGAATCTGAAAAGGATGCTCTATAAAAACCTCTTGTTTGTAAAAAGGCATTCATGAAACTGATGGAGCGCTGTAAATTGATGGGTTCAAATACTGCAGGCTGCTTCATTTTATAGAAAAAGCCAAATTTTTGTATGCTTCTGATACGAATACTGTCGTCCCAGTAATTATCTAGTTCGGTAGTTAATTGTTTTTTCTCATCTTTGGACCCTGTACCGGCAATTTCAATTTTATTGTTGTAAACAAAAGCCTTGTTAAGGGGGTAGTTGACAACGGTGGTTCGGCGCTGTTCGGAACAACTAACTAGCAAACTAATCACTACCAAAGTGACAAGAGTGCTGGCTAAATGATTAAAATTGCTTACTAAACGCATAACGATGTTAACGAAGTCTGAGCTCAAATATATCCAATCTTTGTCCGACAAAAAAGTTAGACTTGAAACCGGTTGTTTTATAGCCGAAGGCGTAAAGCTGGTTGGAGAAATGATTGCTGCTGGCTATCCTTTAAAAGCCGTGTATGCGCTTGATCGTTGGGAGTCGCCAGATACTAGTATTGAAGTAACCCGTGTTGAGCCATTTGAGCTTGAAAAAATGAGTTTGCTTCAAACACCCAATCAAGTACTAGCGGTTGCTATGATGCCTCAAAAACCAAAGGAAATAGATATTGCGGGACAGTTAACGATTGTGTTAGACGGCATTCAGGATCCTGGAAATTTAGGTACGATTATAAGAACCGCAGATTGGTTTGGCATAAAGCAAATTGTAGCGAGTGAAGACACAGCCGATGTATACAATCCAAAAGTAATTGGTGCAACCATGGGTAGTTTTATGCGCGTACAGGTGCACTATACAAATTTAGCAGCATGGATGCCTACTGTAAAAATTCCGGTGTATGGTGCATTACTAGAAGGCGAAAATGTGTTTACAACCAAAGCGCCTAAACAAGGCCTACTTGTAATTGGTAGCGAAGGAAAAGGGATCAGAGAAAATATTATTGATTTTATTACACATCCGGTAACCATTCCTAAATCTGGTGGTGCAGAATCTTTAAATGCAGGTATCGCCGCAGGTATTATTGTTGCACAATTAACGCGTTAGTTATTCTTATTTATTTGCGCGCTTGGGGCTCCGTGTTTATTTGAATTCGATGGCCTTTACTGGACTCACTTTTGGTATGAGTAGGGTAGGTAAAAACAGAGATATAAAACATACTACACTGGTGCCCGCACAAACAGCGGCTACTTGCCACCAAATAATTTTAATAGGCGCTACCGTAATATAATAAGACGCTTCGTCGAGTGTAATAAATCCGGTGGCTTGTTGTAGTAAGCAAATGCCAATGCCTATAATCAGTCCAAATCCAACGCCAGCAAGGGTTATAAAGGAGGCGTATGCAATAAATATTTTTTGAATGGTCCAGCTCGTTGCACCCATGGCTTTTAATAAGCCAATCATATTGGTGCGCTCTAGCATTAAAATAAGCAGGCAGGTAATTAAATTAATGAGCGCCACAATACCCATTACAATAAAAACTACATTTCTGTTAACATCCTGAATGTCGAGCCAGTCAAAAATATTGGGGTAAATTTCTTTGATGCTTTTGCTCATCCATTCTGAAGGTAATGCGTTGGATAAACCACCACTAATGGCATCAATATTTTGGTATTGATCAACAAAAACTTCGTAGCCACCAATTTGATCGGGTTCCCAATTATTAATGCGTCTTATTAAATTAATATCTGCAATCATAAATAATTTATCGTACTCGTCTATGCCGGTATGATAAAAGCCAACCACCACTAATTTGCGGTAGGTTTTTTGTGCATCTGTATTTGTAGAAACAAAATGCACTTTGATGGTGTCATTGATTTTGATTTGCAACTGCTTTGCTACAGCGTCTGAAACAATGGTTTCTTTACTGTACATACTATCCGTAAACTGCATCCATCTACCTGATACTAAAAACTTTTTTAGTGCGCTATGGTTTTCATTTTTTTCGATGCCTTTTATGAGTACGCCTTCAATTTCAGTATTGGATTCGAGTACCGCAGATTTGGTGGCAAAACTTTGATAGGATACTACACCTGGCGCGGTAGCCAAACTATTTTCAACAGCTTTGTTTTTGGTGAGCGGTAGCTCTTCGGAAATGAGGGATTTGCCCGTTTCATATTTTTGAACCCGAATATGTCCCCCAAAGCCAAAAATTTTAT
>JAOASV010000131.1 GCA_030158535.1 Sediminibacterium sp. | reverse complement strand
GTATTGCTAGCCACATAAGTACTATCACTACAAGGGCTGCACCAAGTTGATGCGCCGCAAAAAATACTGGCGTCCAGGCGCAGTTCAGTGCAAACTGAACCAAAAAAGCGCGTAGCGCTTTTTTGCGCGCCGCCGAAGGCGGCGTGCGCCACACCAAATAAAAAGATACACCCATCATAATGTACAGCGCCGTCCATACTGGACCAAAGAGCCAATTGGGTGGATTAAAACTTGGCTTTTGTAGTGTCGCATACCAGCCCGGAATTTCGTTGATGGTGATGAGTCCCCCACTAGATCCTAGTACAAAACAAAAAGAAATAGAGAGCACTGCTTTTAGCGTATTGTTCATTTTATATTTTATATTTTAAATTTTATACTTTTTATCTCGTTATCAATTTACTTTTTTAGCTGCTTTTGTTTTAAATCTATGAGCCAGCCTATTACTTCGTCGTAACTTTTGAGTCCTGCATTTTGCTTGTTTAAAAACAAATACTGTTCATACACACCAGACATGATGGGCGCCACGCTGCTGCGGTGCCTATTAAAAAACCTACGCACGGCTTTACGGTCCTGCTTTACCAGGGTATCTAGGCGGTCTCTATTTTGCGCCACCGCCCCCATAAACCCTACCGAATCTTTTTGTAGCGCCATCATGCTCAACTGCTCGCGCTGGGCGTAGGTAAAAATTTCGTTGTAGGCACTATACCGCACATAGGGGTTACTGCTTTTTGTAGCCACCAAATAGCCCACCAGGTTTGCTTCGGACTCACTGGCAAAGCCCAACATATGCGCCGTTTCGTGACAGGCCACAAAAGGTAACTCTAATCCGGGCATATCGGTGCGAACCTGACCTTCTGCGGTAAATGGGTTAAAATATCCAGTAAACCCCACATAATCTGCAAGCGGGTTAAAAAGGGTTGCTTTTACCCTTGGTGCCTTATCTGGCAAAAAAGAATAGCTGGTTTTTGCCCTTTGGTAGGCCTCCTGTGCCCAGCTAAAATAAGGTGCTGGGTTACCCACGGGGAGGGTGTCTACTTGTATTTTTGCCTCAGATAGTTGTTTTCTGGTGCTATTGAGGCTATCAATAAGCTCGTTTACGAGGCTAGTTACCGCTGCGCCCGAATACGCTTTTTGCTCAATTTGAAGCAGGTGCCCCGCACCCAAGCGGTCATAATTAAGCCCCCATAACAGTTTAAACGATATCCAAACAAGTAGGATGATGGCGCTGGCGCGCCATAGCTTCACTCCTTTTAGACCTTCTTTTTTAATTACAAGTAAACTTCCTATTAACTTATAAATCAAATATATAGATACAAAGATGTAAAGTAAATCTCCAATACTAAAGGGCACCCAGACCGTTAGCCAAAGCCGCAGGGTTAGCAGCACTGGATATAGCTGCCCACTATACCACCCCTCTACCTGGGCCGGGAAATAGCCAAAGCCCATGAGTAGCAATGCCAAAGCCAAGTAAATAAAAAATCTTTTCATGTCTACAAATATCCCATTTTCCTTTGGGACTTCCGTCATTTTGACCTAACTTTGCCAACCCTTAAAAATCGGTTATGAGTCAGCGGCGGGAATACGAGATAGCATTTGTGGGATTGAAGCCGGGGAATCATTTGTTTGAATACCAAATTAAGGACCAGTTCTTTGTACCTTATGGAGCACAAGATTTTAAAAATTGTGCCGCTACTGTCAAATTAAACCTTGAAAAAAACAATGGTTTTATGCTTTTGCAATTTGACGTTGATGGCCAATTGGAATCTTCTTGTGATAGGTGTGGCGACGACCTTCCTTTGCAGTTATGGGACGAGTTTAAAATCATAGTTAAACTTGTAGATGAACCAGATATCCTTAACGAGAGGGAGGAAGATCCTGATGTTTTTTACATCAGCAGAACAGAAAGCCACCTGCATGTAAGTGATTGGATTTTTGAGTTTATCAACCTCAGTATTCCACTTCAAAAAAAATGCAAAGACCTGCCAAACGGAACCACAGGATGCAACCCTAGCGTGTTAGAAAAGCTGGAGCAAATGAAAAGGGATGCAACCGCAGATACACATACCACGGTATGGAAAGGTCTCGACCAATTTAAAAACTTGGGAAAAGACGGAAAAAAATAAAAGAATAAACAACATAGATTAATACTCAAAATTTCGAGATATGCCGAATCCTAAACGCAGACATTCGCAACAACGTAGCGCAAAAAGAAGAACACACTATGTAGCGCAAGAAGTTACTTTAAGTAAAGACAGCACAACTGGTGAAACACACGTGCGTCACCGTGCTCACGTTAGTGAAGGTAAATTGTTCTACAAAGGAAAGTTAGTAGCTGAAAAAGCACCACTTAAAGCCTAGTTCCAAAACTAAGCCTTACTTTTAGTTCAATTCACGAACTCAAAATATTGCGCATGAATATTGGTATAGACATGATGGGTGGCGACTTTGCACCGCTTGAAGCGGTTAAGGGCGTAAAATCCTATTTAGCTATACACAATACAAATGTCAACCTATACTGCATAGGTGATGAAGCTTTGGTAAAGCCTCTTCTAGAGGAACACCAGGTTGCATCACCTAATTTGCATTTAGTACATGCCCCACAAATTATTGGCTACAACGAGCATCCAGCCAAAGCACTCAAAGAAAAAGCTCGACATGGGTAAATCGTGCATCCGCTTCAA